>JAQXRH010000001.1 GCA_029218425.1 Bacteroidales bacterium
TCAAGCGCGGTTACAACGGCGGCGGTGTCCACTATTGGCCCGCGAGCCGAGTTGATTAGCACTGCCCCGCGACGCAACTTGCGCAACATCTCGCCATTCACCATGTGGTGCGTTGCATACTCGCCTACCGTCGTATGGGGCACATGCAACGTCATCACATCCACCTGCGGCGCCATTTGATCCAACGTGATGCTCTCGAATCCTGGTTCCGACTCGGCGCGTGGCGGATCGCATTTCAACACTCGCATCCCCAATTGCGCCGCCCAGTCTGACACTATGCTCCCCACATGCCCTACTCCCACTACTCCTATCGCCTTCCCCGACAAACCCTCGGGATAGATGCTTAGCAGCGAGGCCATTACATATTGCGCTACCGCCGGTGCATTGCATCCCGGCGCCGAGCACACCGCTATGCCATGCGCTGCACACCACGTCTTGTCGATATGGTCGGTCCCTATCGTTGCCGTCGCTACCACACGCACGCTACTGCCGCGAAGCAACGACGCATCACACCGCGTACGCGTCCGCACTATAAGCACTTCGGCATCCGAAACTCTCTCCCTACTTATCGCCTCGGGCGACAACCGCTCTACCCTGAAATATTCCTCTATCTCCGCTGGCACGTAGGGCACATGGCTTTCAATTATCATTTTCGGCTTGACCATCTCTGCCTCCTACACAAAATATCTCACTGCATATATGCCTAAATATGCCACCATTACCCCCAATATCACCCATACTATTCCTCGCTGCTTTCGCATAGCAAAATAGTGCGCCATCTGATACGCTGCCGTCAACGACAATATCGGGAAATAAGCCGTATAATTGGAATAATCTATCGCCATAAACAACATGGTCGACAGGAATATGACGGTAAGAAATCCGTTGTATGCCCTAAATTTGGCATTGTAGCTTAGCATCTTCATCAGATTGGCACACATCGCCGCAAAACCAAGTATCATCGTTAATCCTACCGCCGTAAGTGATATGATTCTTTCGGTCACGCTCTGCTGCGACAACGTGCTCGCAAACCGTGGCCACTCTATATCGCTCAACCCTATCGCTCCAACGCCATAGAGTATCCACACCGTGCTCACTACTCCCATCAGCATAGCCAATAGCGACCTCACATTGAGTATCCTCATCTGCGCCAACCCTACTATCACTATGGGCAAGTAAAACACAAACGTATACTGCACCAACGCCGCAAGCGACATTATGAAAAACGTGATATACACGCGCCTGTTGGCCGTCGTGTCGCCGTAGCAGCTGAACATCAACGCTACCACCGCCAGCATCACGCCGCTCAGCAATGCGCCGCCATACACCTGTCCCGCCGCCATGGGCATCGGCATCACCATCACCACATAAAGGCTCGACATCAGCGCCGACGGCTCGCGCATCACATTGTACACCTTGTTGAGCGCTACAAACGACACTGCCGTCAACGCTAATAGCACCAAACCGGCCGCAAGCGACAACCCGCCCGACGTTATCCAGCTATTGGGCGACTGGAGCGCTATCCCCTGGCTCCCGGTTATTGCCCTGACTTGCCCGGTTTGATATGCCACATACGTCAGCACCACCGCCACTACATATATCAGCGCGGTGCAATTACGTGAATGGAAAAATCGATTTAACCGGTTCATCTCTCCTTTATTATGGCTCTTATTATAGCTATCTGTTATAGCTATAATAGCTATCTATTATAGTTCTATATTTTGGCTCTATTCAGTCTATCTATCCTTCTCTCGCTTCAGCGTGCTTAATCCGGCTCTCGCTCCTCAGTTTACGCCACTGCCAAGCCTATCAGACCTCATTCCGCCTCTGCGCATCAGTCTGCGACTTTCGCCTCAGCGCGCATTTTGCAGGCGAAGCAAGTCCTGCCCTATGTCGCGGCGCATGTTCTTCCCCTCGAAGTTCACCTTCGACGCCGTGCGGTAGCTCTTCGCCAACGCTTCTTCCACCGTGGCGCCTACCGAACTTACGGAGATAACCCTGCCGCCCGAGGTCACAAGCTGGCCGTTTTCGTCCACCTTGGTCCCGGCATGAAACAATATGCTCTCTTCTATCGGTCCATCTACGGTGATGGCCTTCCCTTTGGGATAACTGCCTGGATATCCGCCCGACACTATCATAACCGTTACTGCGGCTTTGTCGCTGATTGCCAACGGCATCTCTCCAAGATTGCCCTCGGCTGCCGCTTTCAGCAATGCCACAAGGTCGGAGTCGATACGCAGCATCACAGCTTCGGTCTCCGGGTCGCCCATTCTCACATTGTATTCTATCACCATCGGCTCGCCCCCTACATTGATGAGGCCCAGGAAGATAAACCCGCGGTAGGTGATTCCTTCGGCCTTCAACCCGGATATCGTAGGAATGATTATGCGGCTTTCTACCTTGCTCATAAACGTCTCATCGGCAAACACTACCGGGCTCACTGCACCCATGCCGCCGGTGTTCAATCCCGTATCACCCTCCCCTATTCGCTTGTAATCCTTCGCTACCGGCAGCACTCTGTAGCCGCCATTGCCGTCGGTCAGCACAAACACGGAGCACTCTATCCCCGACAGAAACTCCTCTATCACCACCGTGGCCGACGACTTGCCAAACATGCCGCCAAGCATCTCGGCAAGCGACTTCTTCGCCTCCTCCAGCGTGTCGATTATCAGCACTCCCTTCCCTGCTGCAAGCCCGTCGGCCTTGAGCACGTAGGGCGCTTGCAACGTCTCCAAAAAGCGATAACCTTCCTCTATGGTCTCGGCGGTAAAGCTCTGATAACGAGCCGTCGGTATGCCGTGACGCGACATAAAGGCCTTGGCGAAATCCTTGCTACCTTCGAGCGCGGCGCCGGCTTGCGATGGCCCGGCTATGAGGATGCCGCTGCCGGCAAACCGATCGTAGATGCCGGCCACCAAGGGGTCCTCATTGCCTGGCACTATCATATCGATTGCGTTGTCGGTTACAAATCGCGCTATGCCGTCGAAATCGAGCGGCGACAATGCTACGTTTGTCCCATATTGCGACGTCCCGCCGTTGCCCGGTGCTATATACAGTTTGTCAACAAGCTCGCTTTGCGACATCTTCCATGCCAATGCCGATTCACGGCCTCCCGATCCAAGTAGTAGGATATTCATAGTCTTATTTTATTGTATTTTTTTGCTTTTTTCTATTTCAATTTCTCCCAATCCAACGCTATCTCCACCTCTGGGGGGGGATGCTACCATTGGCCTTTGCAGTCTGAGGCGCTATTGGTTCCCTTTGTTGCGCGGACGCATCTTCACTCCCGGTTTACCAAGCGATGGCATGCGCCCTACTATGCTCTTAAGGGCTGCCTCGTTGCGCCTTACTGCTAATGGGTTTTCGCTCTCCACCTCATCGGCGGCAATGCTTGCCCGACGCTCGTCGCGGCGAGCCTTATCACGTCCATATTTGTCCTTGCGGTTAAACCCGCCGCCGTGCGACGAATACCGCTCCTCGAGCTTGTTGCGCGGCTTGCCGTAGCGTGCCTCATCGCCTTCGTCGTTGGCGGCGTGCCGGCGGCGCTCGTCTTTAAATTTGCGCAATGTGCGGCGCTCGTCGCGGCTCCGGCCCTGGGGCTGCTCGTCGCCGTGATGTATCTTGCCTCCCGATTTGCGGAACGACTTATAATCACCCTCAAATATCTCATATTCACGCAGTTCGCACTCAAGTGCTCCGTTCAATATCGGCAACTTGGTGGAGGCCGACAGATGTATCATGTCGAAATACTCTTTGCGATAGCCTATTATCCACGCATGATAACCTTTGAACACGTTCTTCAGCTTGTTGCCTATCAACTCATACAGCCCTTCCATGTCGTCGGCCGATATGCGTTCGCCATACGGCGGGTTGGTGACGAGGATACCATCTGCGGGTGCCGATAACCATTGCGACAACGGCTTGATTTGCAGGTCGATATATCGCGCCACTCCCGCACTCTTGATGTTGCGCATCGCTATGTCCACTGCCTTGGGCGATATGTCGGCGCCATATATCTTATAGTTAAATTCGCGCTCGCCGCTATCATCGTTGTAGAGCGAGTCAAATAGCTCTGCATCAAAGTTTTTCCAATTCTCAAACGCGAAACTCTTGCGATAGATGCCGGGGTTGATATTGGCTGCTATCAACGCTGCCTCTATCAGGAAGGTCCCCGAACCACACATCGGGTCGACTAACGGGCTTTCGCCTCGCCACCCCGTGCGTAGTATGATGCCGGCGGCAAGCACCTCATTGATAGGTGCTTCGGTCTGCGCCACTCGGTAGCCGCGTTTGTGCAACGACTCTCCCGACGAGTCCAACGACAAGGTGACGCGGTCGCCGGCAATGTGCACATTTATCATCACATCGGCATCCTGCAATCTCACTCCCGGACGCTTGTCGCTGCCGTAACGGTCGCGAAACCAATCCACTATCGCATCCTTCACCCTGTAGGTCACAAACTGCGAATGGGTGAACTCGTCGCTATATGCCACAGTGTCTATGCTGAAGGTCTTGTCTATCGATAGCACTGTGCTCCAGTCATATTCCTTGACGGCTTCATAGAGCGTATCGGTGTCGGTGGCCGTGAACTTGTATATCGGCTTCAAGATTCGCAACGCCGTGCGACAACACAAATTTGCCTTGTAGAGCATCGCAAGGTCCCCCTCGAATGATACCATTCGGCGGCCCGGCTCTACATTATACGCGCCAAGATTGCGCAACTCTTCGGCAAGCACATCTTCCAGCCCCTGGAAGGTCTTTGCCACCATTTCAAATGTCTCGTTCATCTGTTATCGCGTGAGATTGTTGTTTAGTCTTATCGTATTGTCGGCGCGGGCCTGCAGCACTATGCTTCCGGGCTCCACATCGCTCGTTATCCATATATTACCGCCTATCACCGAGTCGCTTCCTATAGTTATGCGCCCTAAGATGGTGGAGTTGGCGTAAATCACCACGTTGTTGCCTATCACCGGGTGGCGCGCAAGCCCTTTCACGGGGTTGCCTCCTTCGTCGGTGGGGAAACTGCGGGCGCCCAGCGTAACGCCCTGATACAATTTCACATTGTCGCCTATTATCGCCGTCTCCCCTATCACTACGCCGGTGCCATGGTCGATCATGAATGCCTTGCCTATGGTAGCGCCGGGGTGGATGTCGATGCCGGTCTCGCGGTGCGCACGCTCGCATATCATACGAGGCAACACCGGCACTCCCAATCCGTAAAGCCTATTGGCCACGCGATAGTTGGTGATTGCCCTTATCGCCGGGTAGCTGCATATCACCTCATCCACCGACACCGCGGCCGGGTCGCCGTGATATATTGCCTCGGCATCAAGGGCCAACGCATCGCGCACCGCGGGCAACGACGATATGAATTCCATCACTATCGCTTCGCATCGCTCTTCATCCACTCGCGCTTCGCCGCCAAGCATATTCATGGCGGCCGCTATCTGCGTTGTCAACAATTCGCCAAGTCGGTCGACAGTAGTCCCCAACCTGTACAACGCGTTCTGCCGCAACGTGATATGATGTCCGAAATGCCCCGGGAAGATTATCGACCTTACAAGGTCTATTATCTCATCGACAGCAAACTGCGAAGGTAGCACCGTCTCCATACCGTCGAGCACACCAACCTGTCTCAGCGACTCTGAGGCGAGCAACCGGTCAACAGTATTACTTATAATCTGCCGATATTTATCCATATTTTTTATCCTTTTAAAACGCCTCTTGCGCTTATTATATGCACCTATTTTGCATTACGTCAGCGCCTACGACGCTTTCTCTCCGCAAAGTTAACATTTTTCGCCGAATTGTCCTAAACATCGCGGCTTCACTACTGCAATTATTTCCTCTCGTCTTCTTCGCTGCCAAAACGCATCGCCATCGCTGCGCCTCGCCTTGCCACGCGCTCGCCGTCGTACACTTTCTCGCCGTTGACGTAGGTCGACACCACCCGGTAGCCCACCTCGGTCATAGCATACGGGGTCCACGAGCAGGGCGACATCTCTTCAGCAGGCAGATACGCGCCCACCTCCGGCCGATACTTAGCCGTCGGCTCCACCACCACCATATCGGCATAATACCCCCTACGCAGATACCCTCTGCGCTCTATCCCGTAGAGCCGCGCCGGATTGTGCGCCGTTAGCTCTACCACGCGCTCCACGCTCAACGCATTGTCGCTACGGGCTGCAAGCGTCAGCATCTCCACCAACATAAACCTTACGCCGGGCATCCCCGAGGCGGCCTGCAGCAAGGTGCCCTGCTTCTCCTCGGCAAGGTGCGGCGCATGGTCGGTAGCTATCGTATCTATCAGCTTGTCGCTCAACGCTTTCACCAACGCGTCGCGGTCGGCCGACGACTTTATCGCGGGATTGCACTTGAGCATATACCCCTGCTCGCGCCCCAAGTCATTTTCTTCAAACAGCAGGTAATGCGGGCAGGTCTCGGCGGTAATCCTTTTCCCCGCCATGTCGCCGGCCGAAAGCAACGACAGCTCCCGCGCGGTCGACACATGCAGTATGTGCAACCGTGTGCCATACTTCCGCGCAAGCGCCACGGCCCGCTCTGTCGCCTTATAGCACGCCTCAGCAGGTCGTGCCTGCGAATGTAGCACCACGGGCTGCGCCTCGCCATACTGCTCTGCAAGCCGTTTCCGCGCAGCCGCAAGCAGGGCCTCATCTTCGGCATGCACCGCGATTACGCCTTTATATGTCCTAAACAGCTGTGACATAGTGCTTTCGTCGTCAACGAGCATATTGCCGGTCGACGACCCCATGAACAGCTTCACTCCCGGTATCTCATGCCGGTCGGCGCGCTGTATTTCGTCGAGGTTGGAGTTGGTGACGCCCAAGAAAAAGCCATAGTTGGCATACGACCGCTCGGCCGCAATACGTTTCTTGTCGGCCACGGCTGCCATCGTGGTGGTCGCCGGGCGTGTATTGGGCATATCGATATACGAGGTGACGCCGCCGCTCACTGCCGCCGCGCTCTCGGTGGCTATCGACGCTTTATGCGTCAGCCCCGGCTCTCTGAAATGCACATGCGTGTCAATGGCGCCGGGGAGCAACAACCGCCCGCCAAGGTCTTCCACCACGTCGGCACCGGCTTTCTCCTCTGCGCTCGGCTCTCCCTCTGCTATTTTCTCTATCTCGCGTCCTGCTACGACGATATAGCCGTGAAGGCGGCGATTGTCGCTCACCATCTCGGCGTTGTATAGTATTGTCCTGCTCATTATTCCCCTGTGTATTTGGGATATTTCTTAAACCAACTTCCTATCTTGAGACGTATCACTCCGAATACCGCTTCCGAGAAGATGCCCGAACTCATCTTGCTCGTGCCAAGCACGCGGTTGACGAAGATTATCGGCACTTCCTTTATGCGAAATCCGCATTTCAGCGCCGTGAATTTCATCTCTATCTGGAAGGCGTACCCTTTGAATTTCACCTTGTCGAGGTCGATGGTCTGCAACACCCGGCGTCGGTAGCACACAAATCCCGCCGTGGTGTCGCGCACTTTCATCCTGGTGACCATCCTGACGTAGGCCGACGCGTAATACGACATCAGCACCCGCCCCATGGGCCAGTTCACCACATTCACGCCCGACACATAACGCGACCCCACCGACACGTCGTAGCCCTCGTCGGCACACGCGCTTCTGAGCGCCGGCAAGTCCGACGGATTGTGCGAAAAGTCGGCATCCATCTCTATGATATACTCATAGCCATGCTCCAAGCCCCATTTAAAACCTGCGATATACGCCGTGCCAAGTCCCAACTTCCCCTTGCGTTCCACGATATGAACGCGCCCGGCATGCTCGGCCATCACTTCCTTGACTATCGCCGCGGTGCCGTCGGGCGAACTGTCATCTATCACAAGCACGTCAAATTGGGGCTGCAGCGCTACGACTGCCTCGATTATCGCCCGGGCATTTTCTTTCTCATTATACATCGGTATTATCACCAACGTATCGGTTTTCGTTTCTGGCATGGCGGTTTGCATTTTCTTGGACTGCAAATTTAATAATTTTTGCAATTACTTCCCCCTCATCGGCTACTTTTATTTGCTTTATTCCCTACTATTTGCTACTTTTGGTGATATTTAACTCAAACACCCTTATTATGAAGCTTTTCATCACTGCTGCGCTACTGTCGTGCGCTCTATCTCTGTCGGCCCAACAAGCGCTCTTCAACAGCTCAAATATCGTGTCGCCGCAAATCAACGACGACGCTTCGGTCACCTTCCGTTATTTCAATCCTTCGGCCGAATCGGTGAAGGTGGTGGGCGATTTCCTCGCCGCCGACCCCGCCGTAGTCATCCCCACCGAGATACACATGTCGAAAAACGACAACGGCCTTTGGGAAGGCTCTACCGCCACGCCGCTCGCCCCCGAGCTGTATAGCTACGCTTTCTATGTCGACGGCGTGCGCACCATCGACCCGGCCAATGTCTACACCTCCCGCGACGTCACCACTCTTTCCAGCATCTTCCTCATCGGCGATGGCTGCGACGGTCTCTACGGCATCCACGACGTGCCCCACGGCTCGCTGACCAAGGTGTGGTACCACAGCGACATCCTCGACGTGGACCGCCGCCTCTCAGTCTACACTCCCGCCGGCTACGAGTCGTCGGGCCGCAACTACCCCGTGCTCTACCTACTCCACGGCATGGGCGGCGACGAAAATGCCTGGAGCGAACTGGGTCGCGCCTGCCAGATTCTCGACAATCTAATCGCAAGGGGCTTGGCTCGGCCTATGATAGTGGTGATGCCCAACGGCAATGTCGACATGCCGGCCGCTCCCGGCGAATCCCACCTCGGCCTCTCCGTACCCAATTTCAACCTGCCACACACCATGGACGGCACTTACGAAAAGGTGTTCCCCGAAATCGTCAACTTCGTCGAGGCCAACTACCGCACCCGCCGCGACAAGGCTTCGCGTGCCATCGCCGGCCTTTCCATGGGCGGTTTCCATGCCCTCCACATCTCCAAGGACTACCCCGACATGATGGGCTACGTGGGCCTTTTCTCCTCTGCCATTTTCCCCCTGAAGGAGGAAAACATTCCGCTCTACGCCGACATGGAGGAAAAGATTGCCCGCCAATTTGAAAATCCGCCGCTCCTCTACTGGATTGCCATCGGCAAGGACGATTTCCTCTACGGCATCAACACCCACTACCGCAGCCTCCTCGACGCCAAGGGCTACGATTACGTCTACACCGAATCGGCCGAAGGCCATATATGGCGCAACTGGCGCCGCTACCTCGCGTCCTTCGCCCAACTGCTCTTCAAGTAGGTTGGCCACGGACCTTCAAGCAGCCCGGCCAACCGGTCCTAATCGTCTAATATGCTTGGTGATATATATGTCACCGTGCTACGCCCTCGCGTCGTCGCCGTGTATAGCCAACGGTAAAAATCCATCGTCGTGACGGCCTCGTTGCTGATGTTGGCCATGTCGACAAACACTGAGCTCCACTGCCCACCCTGCGCCTTGTGGCACGTCACAGCATAGGCATACTTGACGCGCAACGCGTTGTAATACGGGTCGGTATGAAACACGCGCCGGCGCACCGCAGGGTCCATCGCCGCCGACGGGTCTACCCCGGCCAAGGCCTTGTTAATCAGCATCTGCTCATACTCGGGGTTCAGCCCCGCCGTCACGGAGTTGAGCGAATTTAATATCAACTTGGCGTCAAAAGTGATATCGCTGTCGGCCAACGTTAGTTCCACGTCGGCAAACCGCAGAAATCCTATTATCTCGGTGCCATATATCTTATTGACGCGCACCACGTCGCCATTGGCCACGAAGTCGGCGCCTTTCACTTTCGACGTCCAATAGTAATTGTTCTTGGCTATCAGCAACGGCTCGTCGCGCGTTATCACCTCCTCTTTCTCCAGTATCGCATTGCGTATCGCCAAGTTAAACTCCATGGCTCGCTTGTTCGACCGCGTTATCAGTATCGTGTCGTCGATGCCGTAACGCTGGTAGGAGTCGACCAACGCTTCTTGCAGCTCCTCGCCCCCTATGGCCTTGACGTCGGGAAATCCCACCACTCGCAACTCGGGCACCGGCAACGGCTCCTTGGCCATGGCACGCCGCAGCTGCGTGGCGTTGTACAATATCCCCGACCGGGCCTGCTGCCTTACGGTCTGCGTTATCGTGGCACGCGTGACCCGCAACCCCAACGCTCGCAATTTCTCCACCGACATGGCGGGCGACGTCGGGCAGCCCACCGGCGGCAACTGGGCGCCGTCGCCCAACAGTATCATACGGCAATCATGCCCCGACCCATACACGTAGTGCACCAGGTCCTCAAGCAGCGACTCTTGCTCCCCCTCCCCTATCATCGACGCCTCGTCGACTATGAATATCGCATTGCTATGCGGATTATCGGCCACACCCGCCACTGCCGCCACATCGCCAAGCCCTTTGTAAATCTTGCGGTGAACGGTCATCGCACTCTTCCCGGCAAACCCGCTCAGCACTTTCGCCGCACGGCCCGTGGGGGCAAGCAGCACTGTGGGCCGGCGCACCGACCGCAATGCTTTGACCAACGCCGCCACCACCGAGGTCTTCCCCGTCCCGGCGTACCCGTTGAGCAGGAACACCGCATTGTACGGCACCGACGCATCGCCACAAAAACGGGCGAGGGCGTCGATCAACGCCCTCTGCTGTCCCGTCGGTGGAAATTCCATCGCGGCTATAATCCGTTCCGCCAACTGCGATATATCCATTTCTCTAATTCATATCAGAGTTCTCGGAGATCTCGGAGTTCTCAGAGTGCTCGGAGTCCTCGGAGTCCTCGGAGTCCTCGGAGCTCTCAGTCTATGATATCGAAGCCGGTGTACTTGCGCAGGCATTCCGGCACGATGATTCCCTCGGGCGTCTGGTTGTTCTCCAACAAGGCCGCTACGATGCGGGGCAACGCCAAGGCCGAACCGTTCAAGGTGTGGCACAACCGCGGCTTCTTGTCCTCGCCGCGATAACGGCACTTCAAACGCGATGCCTGGTAGGTCTCGAAATTCGACACCGACGACACCTCGAGCCAACGCTTCTGCGCTGCCGAGAACACCTCGAAGTCAAATGTTATCGCCGACGTGAAACTCATGTCGCCGCCGCACAGACGGAGTATATGCCACGGCAATCCGAGCTTCTCCAATAGCGACTGCACATGGTCTTTCATCTCCTCAAGCGCCGCATAAGAGTTCTCGGGCTTCTCGATACGCACTATCTCTACCTTGTCGAACTGGTGCAGACGGTTCAACCCGCGCACATCCTTGCCGTAGCTGCCGGCCTCGCGGCGCCAACATGCCGAGTATGCGCAATTCTTTATAGGCAACTGTGCCTCGCTGAGTATCACGTCGCGGTAGATATTGGTCACCGGCACTTCGGCGGTGGGTATCAGATACAAGTTGTCCAACGGCACATAATACATCTGCCCCTCCTTGTCGGGCAACTGGCCTGTGCCATACCCCGACGCTTCGTTCACCACATAGGGGGGCTGCACCTCGGTGTAGCCTGCCGCGTTGGCCTCGTCAAGGAAGAATTGTATCAACGCGCGCTGCAGGCGGGCGCCTTTCCCTTTGTAGACAGGGAAACCGGCGCCTGTGATCTTCACGCCCAAGTCGAAATCTATGATATCGTATTTCTTGGCAAGGTCCCAGTGGGGCAACGCGTCGGCGGGAAGGTCGGGCATCACGCCTCCGGTCTTCTCAACGACATTGTCGGCGGCACTCGTCCCTTCGGGCACGGCTTCGCATGGTATATTAGGTATCGTCAAACGTATGTCCAACATCTCTTTCTCCACGGCGTCGAGCTCCGATGCATATTTCTTCATCTCCTCTTTGCCCTTAGCCACTTCGGCTTTGGCTGCCTCGGCTGCCTCGCGGTTGCCCGCTTTCATCAGTTTGCCTATCTCGGCTGCCTGCTTGTTGAGCGACGCGGCTATCGTATCGGCCTGCAACTGCAAGTTGCGGCGACGCTCGTCAAGACCAAGTATCGCCTCTATTTTCTCTTTCCCGTCAAATCCTTTCACCTGCAAACGTGCGATGATATACTCCGGATTTTCCTTGATTTGTTGTATCGTCAGCATAATGCTATATATAAATTATGTGTATTCTTAGCAATGTCCCTGCACCCAATACCCGGTTTCTAATTCCCAATCCCCGGTTCCCAGTTTCCTAATTCCCAAGCAATTCCTTCACCTTGGCCGATATCGCACGTCCGTCGGCTCGTCCGGCCAACGCCTTGCTCGCCACTCCCATCACCTTGCCCATCATCTTGGCATCGGTGGCGCCCACCTGGGCTATTATCTTACGAAGCTCGGCGGTCAATTCCTCCTCGCTCAACTGCTTGGGCAGGTACTCCTCTATCACGGCCACTTCGGCAAGCTCACCCTCGGCAAGCTCCGGCCGGTTTTGCTCGGCATATATCGCCGCACTCTCGCGACGCTGCTTGGCCATCTTCACCAGCACTTTCGTTGCCGCCTCATCGCTCAGCGTGCCGTCGCTCCCTTTGGCTGTCTTCGCCTCAAGAAATTCTTTCTTTATTCCACGCAATGCTTCCAGACGCACACGGTCCTTGGCAAGCATCGCCTTCTTGATATCTTCTGAAATCCGGTCAAATAAATCCATTTTCCTTTTCTTTAATAACGCCTGCAAATTTACGCATTTTTTCTTTTCCAAAATGCAATTTATCCCATTAATAATTTTAAAACCGATTTTTAACCGATAAATTTGACAATGACATCGAAATAGTTTATCTTTGCATTCAAAATGATATCACTATGGATATAACACTCGAAAAGAAAGCCCATGTATTCCGCCTGCCGGCATATCTGCTCGACCGACTTAAGGAACTTGCACAAAAGGACCGCCGCAGCCTCAACAACTATGTTGAAGGTATCTTGCTTGATGCGGTTTATCACGAGCCTAACGCCGAAACAATTGCGGCATTAAATGACGCAAAGGCAGGCCGATATATTGGAGAAGACATAGACCCGACAAACATCGATTCGCTTCTGAAATCCGCCGGAATATGAAGCGGTTACGACAGACCGGACAATTCAAAAAGGATTTGAAGCGCTATGCCAATCGTCCGGGAAAGATGAAAAAGCTCTTGGAAGTGCTTGCATTTCTGAGAAACGACATTACTTTGCCAGAGCACTATAAAGCACACATGCTGACAGGAGATTATTCCGGTTGCATGGAATGTCATATCGAGGGGGATTTCCTTTTAATATGGATTGACGAAGAATCGGACACAATAGGTTTACTTCGTCTTGGTTCCCATTCGGAGCTGTTCGACAAAGGCACAAAACGTTAAATGACAGTGCATACCCTCCCTACCGGTAGCCGGCGGGGTCGGGACGAGATGCGCACCGACCTCGCGGACGTTGCCGGCAGGCATCATCTATCCGATTAGCCCGGCCATGGAGTCCTGCGACTTGGCCGGGATATGGATGCACCCACCGCGAGGACGTTGCCGGCAGGCATCGTCTATCCGATTAGCCCGGCCATGGCGCTCTGCGGCTTGGCCGGGGTCGGGACGGTATGTGCCACGCGAGGACGTTGCCGACAGGCATCGTCTATCTGATTAGCCCGGCCATGGCGCTCTGCGACTTGGCCGGGACTTGGCCGGGGTCGGGACATGGATGCACCCACCGCGAGGACGTTGCCGACAGGCATCGTCAATCACCGGTGTTATCAGGGTTGACGCCCTGCGCTATCAACATATTACGGTATTCATCAATAAACGGTTGCCCTATATGATGTGATTTCTGATTGATGATATATTGCCGCACATTTTCAAGGGCATCACGCGACAGCGACTCGAGGTAATATCCTTCGCTCCACCCCGGCCAATCATGGATTATGGCATTGCTCCTTATGAAAAGAGAACTCTGACGTTTAAGTTCGCCGACGAGTTTGGCAGGAGCGATGTTTGGCGATGCATCAATCAAAAGATGTATATGGTCAGGCATTCCGTTTATCCGATATATATAACAGTCTTGTTTATTCAGGATATGGAACAGGATTTTATAGACGCTTCGCTCGCAATCAAAGCTGATTGCCATTCTGCGCTCTTTAGTGGCGATAACGATGTGATATAGTAGAAATGTATGGCTCATAGGACAAATGTACGTAAAAAATGCGGGATAAAAAATGTTAGTGTACATTTATTTAGAGGGAGATGCCTGCATGCCCGATATCTGATGGATTGACGATGCCTGCCGGCAACGTCCTCGCGGTCGGTGCACATCCTGTCCACGGCCAAGTCGCTGCGCTCCATGACCGGGTTAATCGGATAGACGATGCCTACCGGCATCGCCCTATCCCTGCCATGGCTCATCCGGCCATGATCCCGGCAGACATCCTCTATCCCATTAGCCGAGGGCGGTCACCCGGATGTACCCGAGACCGCGATGCCGACAGGCATCGTCTATCTGATTAACCCGGTCATGGAGCGCAGCGACTTGGCCGGGGTCGGGACGGGTATGCGCCCACCGCGAGGACGTTGCCGACAGGCATCATCTATCTGATTATCCCGGTCATGGAGCTCTGCGGCTTGGCCGGGGGACGGTCATGGCGCTCTGCGGCTTGGCCGGGGACAGGCCATGGAGCTCTGCGACTTGGCCGGGGACAGGCCATGGAGCTCTGCGACTTGGCCGGGGTGCGGTCATGGCGCTCTGCGACTTGGCCGGGGTGCGGTCATGGCGCTCTGCGACTTGGCCGGGGGTCATGGCGCGCATCGTGGCGCTTGCGCCAGTCGTTGCGTATTTTCATAACCGTTATCAACGCCGAACAGGAGCTGGTCACCACGTTGGTGATCAGCAACGGCCAGTTCCCCAGCAATATCCCCTGTATCACGAAAAATAAGCCGCCGAGCCCCATCAGCAAAAACGTCGGCATTGCTATGCTATCCGTGTCATTCGTACGTATCGTATACACCGCCTGCGGCAGATACCCGAATATCATACACACGCATGCCAAATACCCTACTATCTCTGTTATCATAATCCTTATATTCTAAAAATATACAATTATTATACTACCCTTTTCAAAACGCCCCACCCCTCCTTCCTACACCTCTCCCGCGCCACCCACCGCGCGGCATCACTCCTTTTCTTCCTCAAATATAGTCATTTTCCCCTTTATACCAAACATTCCGCAATTTTAACAAAAAATTTACACCTCAACGCGTTGTTTGTCACAAGAATTTCATTACCTTTGCGATAAATAGTAATAGGGACACGCATCCCCCACACTTTTATCCTGCACAAACTAAGCAATTCATTAATAATAAACGACATATATATTATTAACCAATAAAATTTTTACTTTTATGAAAAAACTTTTACTCTCATTAGCTACAGTGCTTTGCGCTTCAGCTTTCGCTTCCGCAGCTGAAGTGACTGACGTGCTTAACAATGCTAACTTAGTTGGAGGCAAAACTACTGTCTACGACGACCATACCTATACCGCTGAATCAGGAGCTACATACTATGCTCAATGCGCCGGAGGGAATGAATCAATACAACTCCGTTCATCTAACAGTAACTCTGGTGTAATAGTCACCAAATCTGTCGGGACTGTTAAATCTATCACCATTACTTTCAATACAAATACTGCATCTAATCGTGTAGTTAACGTATATGGCTCTGACGCACCATTTACTGACAACAAAGCTACCGGATTGTACAATGGGCCCGCTCCGGTTACTACCTTCACGGCAAGCAACGGAACAACACAGACTTATACTTTTGAAACTGAATATGCTTATATCGGTTTCCGTTCTAATAGCGGTGCACTTTACATAGATAAAGTAGATATCGTTTGGAATGTTACAGGCGAAGCTGGTCCGACCGTTGAAGCTCCCAAATTCTCGGTGGAAGGTGGCAAATATTTCGAAGCTCAGACTGTAGAAATCACTGCCGCTGCAGGCTCTACCATCTACTACACTATCGACGGAACGACCCCTTCCGACGAATCTATCAAATACGAGCAGCCCATCACAATCTCAACAACTACCACTCTCAAAGCCATAGCTTATGATGCCGACGACCACACATCGTCTGTTACCACCGCTACCTACACCATATCAAAACTCCTCGAAGGAGCTGAAGGCGAAGGTACTGAAGCCAACCCCTACAACGCAATCGGTGCTTACAACGCTGCCCTCCTCGGCTCTATAGACAACGTATATGTAAAAGGCACAATCTCTTCTATCAAAGAAATCAGCCCCGTAACGGAAACTTCAACCTACGGTAACGCTTCTTACTACATCTCTGCCGACGGCACTGCAAACAACGAGTTCTATATCTATCGCGGCTACTCACTCGGCGGCGAGAAATTCACCTCTGAAGACGAAATCCAGGTAGGAGACGTTGTCGTAGTTTACGGCGCTCTCACCACCTACAATGACGTTCCCCAGCTCGCTTCAGGCAACAAGATTGTATCAATCAACGGTGAAGAACCCGAACCCATCGTTCTCGAAGGCGAAGGAACTGAGGCTAACCCCTTCACTGTTGCCGATATTATCAAAATTAACCCCTCTGACACCAAGAGTAACGAACAATATCCCGATAAATATTGGGTAAAAGGCTACATCGTAGGTCGTTGCGACGGTCAGGCTTTCGCTCCTGTTTTCGATGCTACACCTGTTGAAGGCATCGATATGCAGTCTGCCAATATCGTTCTTGCTCCCTCTGCTGACTGCACGGAAAAAGAACTCTGCATTCCCGTTCAGCTGCCCACAGGCGATGTCCGTACTGCGCTCAACCTCGTGGACAACCCCACTAACCTTGGCAAAGAAGTTCACGTTTACGGTAACATCTACAAATATTTCAGCGTACCCGGCGTCAAGAACACCAACAACTACAAGCTTAACAGCACCGACTCAGCTATCGCTATCGAAAGCGATGCAAACGCTCCCGTTGAATACTTCAACCTCCAGGGCGTACGCGTAGACAACCCCGCCAAGGGCCTCTACATCATGCGTCAGGGCAGCAAAGTTGTCAAAGTGGTAAAATAACACACCACCCACCGCTACCAAAGTAGCAAAGTTAAAGACACCACCGCTACCGAAGTAGCAACATAAAGAAACCACCATGGAGCTGCAACCCGCAGCTCCATCACCCACCAGAGAGGGGCGACCACCACAATGGCCGCCCCTCTCCCCATTCATCCCCCTCGCTCCCACCCATATGCTCCGACACCTGCCGACCGCCGCTCCGCCTCGCCTCAGCGTCTTGGTTCTGTGTAGAGGCTTTAGCCTCGCTCGCTGACCCGCAGGCGTCCTTGCGACGCCGATTATGCGTAACCCCGTACGCCGAGGGAACGCAGCGACCGAGGCGTGCGGGGATCATCGACAACCACCATGGCGGCTTCCGCAGGACGCCGATTTACATCGTCACTCCCCCATCACTGCACCACGCTGATACACCGCCCGCCGCCCGCCGGCGCGGTGATTTTTTACGATTTTTACCCCCCCCCCCACGTTAAATTATGTTAATCCTACGTTTGCTGCATTTTTATTCATTCACCCAACATTGCGCGCTATTTCCCACATTTACAACGTTTTTCTGCAATCACAAAAATTTCACGCCCCATTCCGTCGCAAAAAAAATATACAAATTTATTTTGCCATGTCAAAAATTATCGCCACATTTGCATGTGTGTTTTTCATAGTATTAGATTAAGATAAAGGTTTAAAGAAAAAGAGTCGTTGTGAAACGACTCTTTTTGCATTATTTCTCCTGATAGTTTTTGGCCCGCGGTGTGCCGCATCGCCAGCCTACTTACCGGTCTCCCACGGCATCGCTACCGCAGCCCAACCAAGTATCGGCCCAGGAACGGTATCTTACCCAACAACCATGTCACAGCCATACTGCCAGCCAACGTCAGCACAAACGTAGCCAACGTCGACGCCGCCAGCTCCGGCAGATAGCGCGGCAAGAAATACCCCGACAGCATCAAGTGCGACAGGAACATGCCATAGGAATAGCGCGCCACCACCTTCACCACCTTGTCGGCCGTCTTGCCCAACGTCGTCACCCTCGCCAACAGCGTGAAATAGAGCAACGCCATCGCTATCGCCGGCAATCCGTAGCAATTCAACGCCACATCCGCCACATTTATAGTGTCGGCCGACTTAAACATCACATACGGGAACACCAGCCCCGCACATAACAACAGCGCATACACCACCGCCAACTTCCTACGGCGCGCCCGCCGGCGCATCTTCGACACCTCCGCGGCATCACCATCCTGCGCCAACACATAAGCCGGCAACAACGGCTGACGATTGCGGTAGACCGTAAGGTAATACCCCATTATGGCATAGGGCACCGCCGTGGCTATCAACGTCAACGGTGTGTTGGCAGCATCCACGCCGCCTATCACCTCCAACCACGGCAACAGCCCGCTCACGAGCCACAAGACAAGCACGTAGTGGAACCGCCGGCGCGTGGCACCCTCTATCCACGGCGACAGCAACGGCATCACGAAATACAACGACATGATAGCCGGGATGAACCACCCCGTGATGAAATTGGTCGACATCCAGCTCCACCTTATCTGCAACGCCAACGAATACTCGTTGAGCAACCCAAACTCATAATACATCACCGCATAGCCTATCACCCACACCACATAGGGCACGAACACCTTAACTATCCTGTGGCGCAGGAAATCGGCATACGAACCCCTCACCGGCAGCAACAACGCCCCCGACACCATGAAAAACAGTGCCGCATCGGGATTTATAAGCATCTTAAGCATGAACGACACCTCTTGCGACATGTCATGACGCATGCTATGGTCGAAAACCACCATCACAACAGCCACCGCGCGTATCAAATCCAACGCAAACAGCCGCTTCACTGCCGCTCCCTTCTCTATCCGCTTCATCTCGCTTTTACATTATTCATATCTTACAATCGCCTACCGCCCATCCCCCGGCCGCCATGGCTACAGGCACGTCGACGGCTACTTCTCATAATTGTCCAACGCGGCCTTGAGCGACGTCACCACCATGGCACGCAGCTCGGGCGGCCGCACCACCGTCACCGCCGACCCATACGACAGCAGCTCCTGCACGAAATCGTAGGATATCTTTATGCGGTAGCTGAACAGCGAATAACCGTCGGACAACGTCTCCCGCTGCGAATGGTGCAACGGCAACGCCCGCAGATACTTGGCCTGCCGGCTATCCACACGCAGCAACACGTCCTTTACCTCCCCCTGGTTGAAAACTATGCCGTAGCTGTCGCGGAAATAGGCCGACGCGTCAAAATAGTCGGGGATGGCATACCTATCCTCCCCGACACGCATCTTCACTATCCTGTCGAGCGCGTAGGTCTTAATCTTGTTGTCGCCCACGTTGAGCCCCGTCACATACCACCGCTGGCGGAATATCTTCAGAAAATAGGGGTGGAGCACTATGCCACGATGCGGCGTCTGGCGCGTGTAGGGTTGGTAGTCCATCACCACCACACGCCCGTCGCGCAAAGCGTTGACTATCGGCGGCAGATACTCGCGCGCCGACGGCACCTCCTCAAGTATTATCTTGTCGGCCACGTCGCGCGAGTCGCTCAGCATGTTGGTCATAGCCGCCGAGTTGAGCAGCCAATCGGTGATGCCGGCCTCCATGGCGTTGTCGTCGCCCAGCGAATAGCTGTTGTCGGTAGGGTTGTACACTATGGTGATGTTGAACAGCTCCTCGATAGCCATGCGGTAGTTGTAGAACGTGCGCCGAGGGAGCGGGTCGCCCTCGGAATATATCGACCGCTTCCACGCCTCGTCAATCTGCTTGCGCGTGATGCTGCCGTAGCGCTTTATCGTGTCGACAAGCCAAATGTATCTTCCTAATAGATTTCGTGCCATATATCACAGTTTGACAAATTCGGGCACCAATGCCTTCACCTTAATGTCGCCGGCACCGGGGAAACGCAATTTCACATCCTTGTCGGAAAAGATGATAGCCACTTTGTTGCCGGTCGTTGCGTCGCGTTTGGTCACCACGAGGATGTCGGCGCCTTTCTTGCCGCGCAGGGTGGAGAACGACGCCTCGCCGCGCCACATGGCGGGATTGTCGGCACGGAATTTCATCGCCTTGGCCACATAGTCGCGCAGGTCGGCCTCTTGGGCGTTGCGCGCCGACAGGTGACCCGTGGTGCGGGCGATGTTGTCGGGTTGGCCGCCGGTGGTCTCAAGCGATCGGTCGGCAAACTCGTCGCCGTAATAGAGCGTGATAGGACCGCTATACGCCGCCAAGATGCCGTGGCGCAGCTTCAGTTTCTGGTAATACTGTTTGTCGGCGGGGTCGAAATGGTCGGCAAGGCGGTAGCCGTCGTGGTTGGTGAGGTAGAGGTTGGGCATCACTTCGTCGTTGAGATAGCCGCGCGACGTGGGCGGCGCAAGGGTGGTGATTACATCGGCCCAACCGTTTTCCAACCCCGCTTTCTCTACATTCTGCATCGGTCCGGAGATGCGCTCTTTGCCGTCGAAGTCGAATGCGCTCAGCAAACCGCCGTCGCGATACACGCCGCGGTTGATGACATCGGCATCGCCCCAATCCTCGCCTACCATATATCCCAATATGCCCCACTTCTCGCCGCGGGCCTTGCGAGCCGCCGTCAGCTCTTCCACGGCGCCGCGTATCTCTATCCAATAGTTATGCCCTCCCTGGGTGGCCTGGTAGGCCTGGTCCAAGCGCCAACCGTCTATGCCATACTTGTCGATATAGTAGGTGGCCACCTCTTTGATGTATTCGAGCGAACCGGGATAGGCGATATTGCCTGTGCCCCCCTGCTCGCCGCGGTCGGAATAGACACGGGTGGAGTCCAAGCTATGTCCCGACGGCGAAGCCGTGGTCACCCCGCCATGATGCCCGAACACGCCGTCCAATATCACGCATATCCCCTTGCTATGGGCCTTGTCGACAAGCTCCTTGAAATCGGCTTCGGTGCCGAAATGTGGGTCGATCTTGAAAAAATCGTTGGTGAAATATCCCGTAGCCTGCAATTTCTCCCCTCCGCTGGCTATCGAACTGTCGAATATCGGGGTCATCCATATCGCGTTAACTCCCAAAGCTTTTATGCTGTCCAAGGCATTGATTATGCCGCGCAGATTGCCGTCCTTGCGGTGGCCGTCGGGCCCCCACATCGCACTGTAGCCCGGCGCTCCGTCGTCGGCATGCTGATACGACGCCACCATTATCTGGTAAATGGTAAGCGCCCTGGCATCTTCAATCCCTACGGCGCTGTCGCCCGCTGCCATTACGCCTTCGCCGGCATTAGCAGCCGTAGCACTCAGCCCGAACAATCTCCCGAGCCCCATCACCATCGCTGCAAGTATGATTCCCTTAATTTTCATAGCAATTTTCATTTAATTTAATCCTGTTATTATTTGAGGTATTAGTTAGTAAGTATCTGTCAGCAACATTTTACGGTAGCTTAAACTTTATCCCCATCTCGCCAGCCCTCCCAACATCTGCAAAAATAGCAATTATTTCCAATAATCCACCACCATCGGCCAAAAAATCGCCACCGTCATGCCCCGTCATACCGTCCCGTCATACCGTCGCCCCGTCCCACACCGAGCTATCATTTTGCACCAATCTCTTGCATATCTCAAACATAATGATTACCTTTGCCACAATTTCATTATCATTTTGAAACCAAAATCAACCGCCATGGCTGTCATAATTCCGCAGAAATACAAACTCAAACTCCTCCCCGAAACCACCGAAATAGCCATCAAGGACATCAAAATGTTCTTCCAGGACAAGCTCTCCGACGCCCTCAACCTGCGCCGCGTCACCGCCCCGCTTTTCGTGCTCTCCGGCACCGGCCTCAACGACGACCTTAACGGCGTGGAGAAACCCGTGGGCTTCGACATCAAGGCGCTCGGCGGGCAGCACGCCGAAGTTGTGCACTCCCTCGCCAAATGGAAACGTACCAAGCTCGCCGACTACGACATAGCCCCGGGCTTCGGCCTTTACACCGACATGAACGCCATCCGCGCCGACGAGGAGCTCGACAACCTCCACTCCCTCTATGTCGACCAATGGGACTGGGAACGCACCATCGAAGCCTCCGACCGCAACCTCACCTTCCTCAAGGACATAGTCACCAAAATATACAAGGCGCTCCTCGACACCGAGGAGATGATCTACCACCGTTTCCCACACATCACCCCAACATTGCCTCGCGAAATCACTTTTGTCCACGCCGCCGACCTTCAACGCCAATTCCCCGACCTCACCCCTAAACAGCGTGAAGTGGAAATCACGAAAAAATATGGCGCCGTGTTCATCATCGGCATCGGCGACACCCTCGCCGACGGCAAACCACACGACGGCCGCGCTCCCGACTACGACGACTGGTCGACCGACAACGGCGAAGGCTCCACCGGCCTCAACGGCGACATCCTCGTGTGGAACACCGTGTTGCAATGCCCCTTTGAGCTTTCGTCGATGGGCATTCGCGTCGACAAGGAAGCGCTCCTGCGCCAGCTAGACAAAGCCGGTTGCCCGCAACGCGCCAACCTCAAGTTTCACAAAGCCCTCCTCGACGGCAAACTACCGCTGTCGATAGGCGGCGGTATCGGCCAAAGCCGCCTCTGCATGTTTATCCTCCAGAAAGCCCACATCGGCGAAGTGCAAGCCTCCATCTGGCCCCAAGACCAAATCGACGACCTCGCCAAAGCCGGCATCCGCCTCATCTAACCCACGGCCGCCCACGCCACCGGGCCGCCTTGCGGGCCACCAAGCCACCAAGCGGCCACCCACCGCTGCGTCAATTTCCATCCCCCGATTAATCCCGATTAATCCGGATTATTCTCGATTAATCTCGATAAATCCTACCGCCACGCCACGGCCGCCACGCAAGCTCCTACCGCCGCCACCCCACCCGGCGAGCAGCAATCCACTGTTGCGTCAATTCCCATCCCTCGATTAATCCCGATTAATCCGGATTATTCTCGATTAATCTCGATAAATCCTACCACCGCATCACCACGCCACCACCCAACGCCCAGGCTACCACCGCCCCGCGGGCGTGCGGCAGCACGCCGATTATTAGTAGCCCCGTACGCCGAGCGCAGCGAGGTGTGCGGGGTCGCAGGTTTCCCCACCCAGTGGCGTCCGTAGCGACGCCGATTTACATCATCTCCGCCACGCTACTGCCATGTCGGAGACATGACCCAGCACCCACGTCTTTGCCGCTTCCCAGTTGACAAGCTGCCACATTTTGCCCATCGCCAACGTGAATTTTTATACATTTTTGCGCGTTTTCCTTGCATAATTACAATTATTGATATAACTTTGTAACACAATTACAACAGGTACGACGAGAGCTTTTATGCCCTTGCATAACTGCTTATTAAGGTTCAATTATTTAATTTTATTATGAGAAAATTTTTACTAAGTTTCTCTGCATTAGCACTTTTCTTCACTGCTAATGCAGCCGTTGGCGATACATTTGCCATCGACGACATCACCTACAAGGTGATTGCTGACAACCAAGTCGAAATCAGCAAAGTGAAATCAAGTCTGACATCCGTGTCACTTTCAGAGACCGTATCCGACGGCACCAACACCTACGACGTTGTCGGCATCGGAGCGAGTGCTTTCAACTACAGCAAGGTGACCACCATAAAACTCCCTTCCTCAGTAAAATACATCGGATACTACGCTTTCGCCAGCAGTTCACTCTCATCAATCGACCTTCCTGCCGGCCTCGACTCTATCGCCGACTATGGTTTCTACAGCTGTAAGAGCCTGGCTTCCATCACACTTCCCGAAGGCCTCCGCGAAATGGGCCCGACTAACGGCAGCGTATTCGGCACTTGCGGAGCCCTCTCCGAAATCAACATTCCGAGTTCGCTAACCTACATCTGCAAGTCGGCTTTCTACAAGTGTACCTCGCTTAAGTCGATCGTCATCCCCGAGAGCGTTACCGACATACGCCGCGTAGCGTTCCACTCTTGCTCCAAACTGGAGTCGGTGACCCTCCCCAACTCGCTCCTCCAGATTGGCGACGGCGCTTTCGGCGAATGTAAAGCCCTCAGCACCATCAACGGCGACTTCAACAACGTCACTTCGATCGGCGAAGAAGCCTTCTTCAACTGCCCGATAACGGCGTTCCGCATCCCCGACGCCCTCGAGACGATCGGCGCGCGCGCTTTCGCCGGGTCGAGCATCGCACAGTTCACCATCGGCGACAACGCCAACTTCGTCATTGACAACGAAGCCCTTTACACCGCCAACAAATCGCTCCTCATAGCTTTCCCGCCCAAGAGCGCCACTACCGACTTCACCGTGGCCAACGGTTGCACCGGTATCAACGGCGGCGCATTCCAGCTCTCCGGCATTAAGAATGTCACCCTCCCGGCTTCGGTCATCGCGCTCGACGACTTCGCTTTCTGCCAGTCGGCCCTCGAGTCTATTAACCTCACCGACAATGTGGTATACATAGGCCAACAGGCATTCGCCGCTACCAACATCACCTCGATGGTGCTCCCGCAAGGACTCCGCATACTCCAAGATGCCGTATTCGCCGGCTGCCCTTCGCTGACAAGCGTGACCGTTAAATCCAACGTCACCGACTTCGGTATCCGCCAATTCTACCAGTGCACCGCCCTCCGCGAAGTACACTTCAAGGGAGCCAACGTGCCCACTATCGGTTACTGGGAATACACCTCCGAAGCGCCGTTCTACGGAGTGCCCGACAAGCAAGTCACCCTCTACTGCCCCAAAGGCCTCGCCGACGCATATAAATCGGAATTTGCCTGCGACGCTATCGGCGCATACGTAGACTCCGAACCGGCCATCTTCGTACCCACAGCCATCACACCAGCCAACAATAGCGAAGTCGAAACGCTCGACCGCATCTCGTTCGTTTTCCCCTCCGACGCAACTGTAGTCAACTACAACCCCGACATTCGCGTCATCTGCGGTAAGGCTATAGCCGGCGTGCCCATGGGCGACGAAATCTCTGTTGGCATGTGGAGCGTACTCACCTCTTCCGATAAGAAGGCTCCCTACATCGTACCCCTCGACGAATACGGCGAAGGCGGCGAACCAATCAACATGGAAACAGGCAAGGAATACTACGTCACCATCCCGGCCGGTGTGTTCAAGGATGCTGAAGGTGCCCTCAACGAGGAAATCACTCTCCACTACATCGGCACTTGGGTAGAACCCATTTTCATGCCCGTAGCCGTTGAGCCTGCCGACGGTTCCAACATCAGCAAAATCGACAACGTATACCTCACCTTCGAGTCAAAAGTATACAAAGCATGGAACGCCGAATCCAAAATCAAAGTCATCAAGGGCGAACTCGTCGACGGTGTCCCTGTGGGCGAAGAGACTATGGGATATGCCGACCTGTGGGTCATCAACCTCGACGGCAACAAGGCCCAGATATTCCCCGGTGACTACGACACTTTCTTGACGCCTATCGCATTGGAATACGGCAAAGACTACTTCTTTGTTGTCGGCAACGGCGCATTCCGCGATGTTGACAATGTCTACAACAAGGATATCATCGTTCGCTACTCCAACCTCTCCGGCGCTTCGCTCATCGAGGATGTCAAATCCTACGTCATCAAAGCCGGCGACGCCATCAAGGTATTCGCAGCCGACAATTCCGACATCAACATCTACAACGCTGCGGGTGTCCTCGTCAAAGCTGCCGCCAATGTTGATGGCGAAGTATTCTTCGACGGCCTTGCCAACGGTCTTTACATCGTAACCATCACCACCGGCAACACTACCTCTACCGTCAAAGTCCTCTTGTAACTCCACTTTGATACCATAACTATCAAAGTCACATCCCATTAACTAAATGCGGAGTGTCAAAATCCAAAAGATTTGACACTCCGCATTTGGTTTTATTCATTATCGGCAGCCGTGGGGGTGGCGTCATCGCTGGCCACGCCGCACTATATCCATCACTATTGCGCGCACCTGGCTCCCTCTGGTCATTTCCCCCGACACCGACACTTCCACCACGGCATCGCGCATCCACGCCATCCCCACGTCGATGGGAGCATTCACCTCGCCGCGCACCGCCACTGCTATCTCGCGACCGGCATCGCTCGCCGCTATCGTCCGCGACGCCACCCTTACAACGCCGTTCATGTTAGCCGACCGCAATTCCACCCCCAGTCGCGACAACCGGCTATCGCCACGGTACCACCCCGTCGCCGGCATGTCGCACCGCAAACGGTAGCCCACCTCGGCCATCGCCATCTCGCCAAGCGAGGTGTCCCTCACCCCGAGGTCGCTCGATATCAGCAACCCGCGGCCGGTATCGCTCATCGCCGTTACGCTCAACCCGGCCACGCTACGCCGTGCGCCGCCAAGCTGCTCCATCACCACCGCATTGCCCGCCTCATCGGCCAACCACAACTCCTTGTGCACCCTGTCCCAACCTATCGCCATCGCGCCCACTCCCGGCTCTATCGTCGCCACATTTCCGCGGCTCAGCCCTATCAAATCGCCCGACGCCAACGCCACCACGGGATACTTGTCGTCGTCGGTCTCCGCCACGGCCTTTCTCCCTGCCACTCCGCGGCGGTCCACCCTGTCGCATCGCAACGCCGTTTCCGCGCCCCCCACGTTGAGCACATACACCCCGTCATCGCTCATCGCATACACGCGCTGGCGGTCAAACTCCCACGTGCTTCCGCGGCGGTCAACGGCTATCGTCGCCACCACCCGGCCTCGTCCGGCTGTCGCCGCGGCGATGCCTTCCACGGGGCTCGCCACTCGCGCCACAAGCAATAGCGACGCATGTTCCTCGGCCTCGGCTTCATCGTCGACGTATTCAAATGCCTCGTCGACGGCCTCGAGCTCTATATCGGCGCAATCGGCGTCGACGTAATAGGCCGCCGTCATGCTCTCATTGGCCGTCAACGCGTACTCCCCCTTGTACACCACGCCCGAACGCTCCACCACCACCGTCAGCTTCACCGCATCGGCCCGCGGACTGCTCAGCACGGGGGATAGCCGCAACGGCGCCTCTCCGCTGCCCCACGACGTCGCCACACGCTTCACACCGCTCGCCAACTCGGTCACCACCACGCTCCGCCAACCGAGGCCATCGCCGGTGGCTGTCGTCGCCTTCGTGAGCTCCTCCACGCGGTAACCGCAATAACCGCGCAAGGTCACTCCGCCCCACACCACCATGTCGCCTACACGGCAACCGCTCGCCGCCGTAAACCGGTTTGGCGCCATGCTCCGCGCCACTACGCCGTCGACCGGCTTCACCACCTGCGCCATCTGCGCCGCCACGCGCTTCTGCTCGCCATCCACTCCGCTGATGCCCGCTCGCGGCACCCTCACCTCCACATCTACCGCGGCATCGCCAAACGGGTTGTACACCACCGCCGCTTCGCGAAACACCACATCGCCTTTGAGCACCATGGCGCGCATCTGCGACGCCATGTTCGCACGCGCCGCCACCATCGTCACCGACGCCCCCGGCAAAAAGCACCGCAACTCCACACCGTTGGTGCCCGACTGCCGCAACACATTGGCTGCCACCGCTTTGCTATCCACCGGATGCAACGGCAACGAGGTCTCCACCACCAAGCGCGCAGCTCGGCGGGCGTCGGCGCTGGCACTCCCCACCTGCCGCAGACGCAGTTTATACACCTCCGCCGACACTCGCAATGCCCCGCGGCGGCGGTAGTCGGCACTCAGGTTGCAACTCAGTTCCTCCATGCACTGCACCCCTGTCGGCGCCCCTACCAGCGTCACCGGCGACCGGTACAGCACCTCGCCGCCGACTCCTTCCACTCGGTAACGCGTCAGCACGGGCTGCAGCTCCATCCCCCCTCTCACTGCCTTGTCCACCAAGTCGCAATAGCTACGCATCAGGTCCGCGCCAAGCCGGTCGGTGTCGGCATCGTTCAACGTCGTCGACCGCGTGTCGTAGCTCCCGCTCAACTCCCGCTCCTCAGCTTCGGCACTCAGCCGCATCACATCTACAGCCTCAAAACGCAGCACCGGGTACAGCGCCCTTTGCTTCACGCTCCACCTCCCGTCGGCGCCCCGCACCACGTCATACTTGTCGACGTCGGTCATCACCACTATCCGCCCGGCATCCACAGCCACCGCGCTCTCCACCTCGCCCGCGATGCCGCCCATGTCATAGCCTGCCACGTCGCTGTCGATATACTCCAGCCGCAGTCGGGCGCCGCTCTTGAATAGGCCTACACGCCCTTCCTCACCCTGCGTCCACGTCAATATGGGCAGCGACGCCAACCGCGCATGGCGTTTCGGTTTGCCCACCGCCTGCAGGTAACGCCCGCTCGCGTCGTGCCGCAGATTGCTGCACTCCACCACGCTCATCCCGGCAGGCATCGCCTCCCCCGGCATCGGCAACGCATCCACCACCTTCTCCACGCGCTTCATCTCGGCCACCCTACGGCTCAGCACCCTATCCCATAGGTTCCCACCCGTTGCCATGCTACCGCCGACCTTATTCACACTCGCTCTTGCCACATTCTCTCTGTTCTGTTCCATATCTCTAATTTGCTATTATTAAGTTATTTACCGCAAAATTACCCCGCCTCGTCGCACAAAATGCGCCAAAATCATACACTCCGCCGCCTATTTCGCCATCGCCGCCGCTCCGACATCCATGCCCCGACATCGCCGCCATCCAAGTTTTCGCTCTGCCACACTATTTTTTACCCCTACCGGCTTATAATTCGTGATTTTTATATACCTTTGTATTCCTAAATATTTTATATCCTGATTATGAAAGAATTCAAACGCACCCTCATCACCACCGCACTCCCCTACGCCAACGGTCCCGTGCACATCGGGCACCTCGCCGGCGTCTACGTTCCCGCCGACATCTACGCCCGCTACCTCAGGCTACAAGGCCGCGAAGTACTGATGATAGGCGGCAGCGACGAGCACGGTGTGCCCATCACCATAAAGGCCAAGGCCGAAGGTGTCACGCCTCAGGATATCGTCGACCGTTACCACAACATCATCAAGGAATCATTTGCCGAGCTCGGCATCTCTTTCGATATCTACTCACGTACCACTTCCGACATCCACGCCCGCACGGCCTCGGAATTTTTCCGCCGCCTCTACGACAACGGCCAGTTCGTGGAAAAGACCTCCATGCAGCTCTTCGACGAGAAAGCCAACCAATTTCTCGCCGACCGCTACGTCACCGGCGAATGTCCCCACTGCCACGCCGAAGGCGCCTACGGCGACCAATGCGAGAAATGCGGCACGTCGCTCAACGCTACCGACCTCATCAACCCGCGCAGCGCTATCACCGGCAACACCCCGGTGCTACGCGAAACCAAGCACTGGTACCTGCCGCTCGACCGCTGGCAGAAGGCCCTCGAAGAGTGGATACTCGAAGGACATAAGGAGTGGAAACCCAACGTCTACGGCCAATGCAAATCGTGGCTCGACCTCGGCCTGCAACCGCGTGCCGTAAGCCGCGACCTCGACTGGGGTGTGCCGGTGCCCGTCGAAGGCGCCGACGGCAAGGTGCTCTACGTGTGGTTCGACGCCCCTATCGGCTACATCTCCAACACCATAGAACTGCTCCCCGACTCTTGGGAGAAATGGTGGAAGGACTCCGACACACGCATCATCAACTTCATAGGCAAGGACAACATCGTGTTCCACTGCATCGTGTTCCCCGCAATGCTAATGGCCTACGGCGACAACTTCCAGCTCCCCGACAATGTCCCCGCCAACGAGTTCCTCAACCTCGAAGGCGACAAGATTTCCACCTCGCGCAACTGGGCCATCTGGCTCCACGAATACCTCCGCGACTTCCCCGGCAAGCAGGACGTGCTCCGCTATGTCCTCACTGCCAACGCCCCCGAATCGCAGGACAACGACTTCACCTGGCGCAACTTCCAGGCTCGCAACAACTCGGAGCTCGTTGCCATCCTCGGCAACTTCGTCAACCGCGCCATGGTGCTCACTTTCAAGTATTTCAACGGCATCGTCCCACAGGCCGGCGCGCTCGACGACGTCGACAACGCCGCCCTCGCCGAACTGCGTCAATCGGTCGAGAAGCTCTCCGAAGCCCTCGACACGTTCCACTTCCGCGAAGCCCTCAAGGAGGCTATGAACATCGCTCGCATCGGCAACCGCTACCTCCAGGAAACCGAACCGTGGAAGGTGGCCAAGACCGACCCCGAACGCGTCAAGACCATCCTCAACATCGCCATAGCCATCTGCGCCAACATCGCCATAGCCTTCGAGCCGTTCCTGCCTTTCATGAGCGAAAAGCTCCGCAATATGCTCGCGCTCGGCAACCTCTCTTGGCACGACCTCGGCAAGGCCGACATCGTAGCCCCCGGCACCCAGCTCAACGAGCCGCAACTCCTCTTCGAAAAAATCGAAGACGACGCCATCCAAGCCCAGCTCGACCGCCTCGCAGCCATCAAGGAGCAAAACCGCCTCAAAGCTTGGCAACCCGAGCCACAGGCCGCTCCCGTAGACTTCGATACGTTCCTCAAACTCGACATACGCGTGGGCAAAGTGCTTGAATGCCAGGCCGTTCCCAAAGCCGACAAACTGCTCCGCTTCCTCATCGACGACGGCATGGGCACCCGCACCATCGTCTCTGGCATCGCCAAATACTACAAGCCCGAGGACCTCGTGGGCAAACAGGTGTGCTTCATAGCCAACTTCCCCCCGCGCAAGCTCAAAGGCGTAGAATCGCAAGGCATGATCCTCTCCGCCGAGAACCCCGACGGCTCCTTGACTGTTATATCTCCAGCCGACACTCTCACCCCAGGCTCCAAAATATGCTAATTGCCACACCTCGGCAATTACCATTGTATCCTCTGGTCGAGATGATATCGTCAAAAATGGTCGAGATGATATCATCTGAAAAAGAAAGTGGGCATAAGTCATTACTCGACAGTCGCCCTACCTCGGATAACGTCCACAGTACTATCCCCGGCGAGCGACTTTCTGACTTCCTCGGACAGCGCCTTTTCGACCGGACGGCGTCCGAAAGGACGGGAAGCGAGCCCCGGCGAGCGGCTTTCTGACTTCCCCGGACAGCGTCTTTTAGACCGGATGGCGTCCGAAAGGACGGGAAGCGAGCCCCGGCGAGCGATATGAGTAACCGGGGGTTGAAGCGATAGCGAAACCCCCGGACAGTAACAACCCTCTCCCCTGCGTCTGAAAGACGCGAACTGGTATAAAATCAACATCTAACTTAACCATTATGACCAAGCCACGCATTTTAATACTCTACACCGGAGGCACCATCGGTATGATTGAAGACGCCGCCACAAAATCCCTGCGGCCTTTCGACTTCAATCACCTCATCGACAATGTCCCCAAAATTAAAATGCTCGACTACTCCATAGAGCATATCCAATTCGACCCGCCCATCGATTCCTCCGACATGAAGCCCTCCAACTGGGCCGACATCGCCTCGCAGATCGAAAAGCACTACAACGAATTCGACGGCTTCGTGGTGCTCCACGGCACCGACACCATGGCCTACACCGCCTCGGCCCTCTCTTTCATGCTCCGCAACCTCAACAAACCGGTCATCATCACCGGTTCGCAGCTCCCCATCGGCGAAGTGCGCACCGACGGCGAGGAAAACCTCATCACGGCCCTGCAAATCGCCGCCGCCATCGACCCCGTCGACAACGGTCCCATGGTGCGCGAAGTGGCCATCCTCTTCGAAAACTACCTGTGGCGCGGCAACCGTGCCACCAAGAAGAGCGCCGACAATTTCAACGCGTTCAAATCCTACAACTACCCGCCCCTGGCCCAGATAGGCCTCGGCATCAACTACAACCACGACGTGCTCCACCGCGCCACCGACCAGCAACCACTGCAGGTCCACACCGCCATGGACACCTCCGTGATGTTCATCGACCTCTTCCCCGGCATCTCCGACACCTCGCTGCGCCACCAGCTCGCCACTCCCGGCATCAAAGCTATCGTGCTCCGCACCTTCGGCGCCGGAAACGCACCCACCACCCAATGGTTCTACGACGCTATCCGGGCCGCCGTCGACAGCGGTAAAATCATCGTCAACGTAACCCAGTGCATCGCTGGCGGCGTCCACGTAAAACGCTATTACTCAGGCAACCGGCTCCTCGCTGCCGGCGCCATCTCCGGCTACGACATCACCTCCGAAGCCGCCATCACCAAACTGATGCACCTCCTCGCCAAATCCTACGACCCCAAAGTCGTAGCCCACGAAATGATAACACCCCTCGCCGGCGAAATAACACCCCAGTGAACCGGGAACCTGGAGTCTGGAACCGGAAACCGGGGACCTGTAACCCATAACCTCATAACCTCATAACCTCATAACCCCAAAACCCTCTAAATTCTCTCCTGCCCTATGAAAAAAAGCGGATTTACCCTCATCAACCTCATCATCTTAGGCATCGGCATCCTCTTCATAGCCGCCTGCCGCCGTGACGACTTCATCCACTCCCTCGTGTTCTTCACCGGCATCGGTTTCATCATCCCCGGTGTGGTCAACGTCTTCTCCCTCATACGCGCCAGCAGGAAGACCAACGAAGACGCCACCGACCGTCCCCGCCCAAGCACATGGTCGCGCTTCACCAACTGGACCGTATCGACTGCCGCCGTGGTACTCGGTGCCATGATGTGCTTCACCCCCGAGACTTTCCGCACACCGCTCATCTACATCTTCGCCCTCAGCATCTTCTTCGGCGGACTCTACCACACCTACATGATGCTGCGCGGACTGCGCCCGGCCAAAGTCGAAGCATGGACCTACGCCTTCCCCGCCGCCATCATCATAATAGCCTGCATCCTCTTCTTCCTCAAGTCATTGCGTACCCCCGACAACCAATCCACCGTCATCCTCCTCACCGGCATCTCCATGATACTGTTCGCCACGGCCTCCTTCTTCGAAAGCCTCGCCATAAGAGCCTACAACCGCTACCTCGCCTCACAACCCACCATCCCCACCACCGACACCAACACCACCGACACCGCCCAACTCCCCGAATAATCCACCCCTCATCCACGCCGGCAGCGGGGGGCGTCCGTATGGACGCCGATTATTAGTAGCCCCGTACGCCGAGGGAGCGCAGCGACTGGTGTGCGGGGGGGAGCCGATTTACACCACCCCGCAGAGCTGGCGGCTACACATATATTTCTGAGATGATTTTACGGCATGCACCCATGTCGGAGACATAGTATTGTGGTTAACAGGGTGTTGCATAACCTTCATATTATCGCCCACATGGTAGGGACGCGATATATCGCGTCCGCACAAGCGCACAAGTAGTTGAATAATAGTATTTTATGGCTTAATAAACGTAGGTGCGGAGTGTATCATCCCTGCCATTCGACAGCTCTGCACACCATCTAATCGCTGCTTAGCCTCTCAAAGCCTTTTTGTGAACCTTGCAACGCCCCACAGGGCTGATACGCAGGGTATTAGCCTCGGAGAGGCGTCTTGTGAGTACCGCCCGGGAGTATGCATCACCTTGACGTATGGGCACAAAAAAAGGGTAAGCTGACTACATCGCGCCGCTACAACCACCCTACCGTTGCTTCGGTCAAGACCTGGCGGAGTTCAGGGGGAGCATGCCGTGTAGGACTTACCCACCGCAAAAGTACTACATTTTTTCCACACCACCAACTTTATCCCCTACAAAATTTCCACACCCCGCCATTTTCCCCTCCTTTTGCCACCATCTGCCACCATCGCCTCACCCCGCTACCATCCTCGCCGACAATCTGTTGCCACCTGCGGGGCGTCCGTAGTGACGCCGATTATTAGTAGCCCCGTACGCCGAGCGCTGCGCTGCGCAACACGCAGTGCAGCAGCGAGGTGTGCGGGGTTGCTGTCCGCACCGCCATGTGGCGTCCGTAGCGACGCCGATTTACATCACCTCGCTATCTTCTTCGCCAACGATAGCGCCGCAACATCCCATAATAAAATCCCCTGTATCGCCAGGTCTTTTGATAGAAAGTAGATTGTGGCTTGTTTTGAGAATATTTGCTTGCACTAATCCTTTGTGAATGAACTATGTTATAGTCCAAACCATTATTAACACCAGCAGTAAGCACATCCATTATTTGGTACTTGTCTCCATACGTCGCTTCCCGACAATGCATGACAAAATCAATAAAGTGTCTAATCGAATTATCATAAAAAACGTATGTATAATCAGATGTAACTGATACGTTTTTAAGCTCGCAGTTGCCAAAAAACACGATTGCCGAAAAGATTGGGATATCCGGGTTGTTAGTCAAACATTCCCGTAAAGAACTAATATGCCCTGCATTTTGCATAACAGGATTGTAAAAACGGTGCTTTTCTTTACCATAAGCGAGTACCTGGGTCCAATATTTTTGCTTCTCATCACCAAAAATCCAACCGCTATAATCTTTCACCTCAAACACTATCAACCCCGATTTCGTTGCCACCACCACATCCAACTGCGTATATTCTCCATTAGGTTTTTTAATATATAGATCGTGGAAAATAGCTCGCGGATTAACCCCGGCTTTAAGGAGCTTCAATATAAGTCGGCGTTCCGAACTCTCCCCTCGACATAGCGGTGTGACCTGTACAATCAGTTTATTGTCCTTGTAACTACGATATATCACAAATGCCGCATACGACAACAAAACCAGTACCAACAAAACAAGGGGAAGGATATTCATATCATTATTAGAAACTTGGAATAATTAACAATAGTCACGACTGTGGCACCGCAATGCCCCAATCAACTTAATATATACGTTTAATCCAACGTTCACTACTTTTTAGCCCCCATTGAACATGCCACGTTCTTCCTGACGATTTATCAAGTAGCACAAACTGATACATATTTTTTGTGGGATATAATTCAAACGAGTTCATTCCGTTTTCCCACGAAAGGTCTTGACTATTTATAGTTGAAGTAAATTCTTTATCTTCATCTAACGACCATTGCACCTGTTCTATCTGACCTGTCTGCGTGTCTAACTTAAGTAGATTATACATATTTTCAGTAGGATACATTTTGAACCTATTTGCGTAAGTTTCTTTTATTTGGCGTATTCGAATATCTTCAAGGAGAACAACTACTTGTTTGGAAGTAGGTACAGCTGATACAGTGTCCGATTGTATAGTGTCAGTTTGTATGGTGTCAGTTTGTATGGTGTCAGATTGTATGGTGTCAGATTGAGCCGACAAAACAAAAGTAATAGAGGAAAATAGAAATGCACAAAGCATTCTCAATGTAATTTTTTTCATAATTAGTCCCATTCATTTTTATTGGTTAATAAATCATTCTTCATCTTCCCAGTCATCGAGCTGTTCGTCGTCGTCGAACAGGTCGGGCTCCCCGGTGTTCTGGTAGTGGTCGTAGTCGACCCACATGTCGTGTTCGACATCGCCATTGTATGAATCCAAATCGTCGTAATCGTCCATAGCTATAGGTTGGTGAATAGGTTAATTATTATGCTGTTCGTACAGCTCCATTACTTTCTCGAAGGTGTGGATTTGGCCATTCCGGTTGCGGAAGTTTGGCACTTCGGCAGTGTGGTCGCCAAGGGTGTGGGGCGGGGTTATTGCGGGGAGGCGGGCATGGCGACGAGCGAGGGGGCGAGGGTGGCAGCGACGACCTGCGGGAAGTAGCGCTGCTCGAGTTGGTGGATCTTGGCTTCGACATCGGCGGGGGTATCCTCGGCCGTCAAGGCCGTCGCAGCCTGGAAGAGTATGGCGCCGCCGTCAACCGTCTCGTTGACAAGGTGTACGGTGATACCGCTCTCCCGTTCGCCGGCCGCCACCACCGCCTCATGGACGTGACGGCCATACATGCCCCGTCCGCCATACTTGGGCAACAGCGACGGATGGATGTTGATGATGCTCCGCGGATAACGAGCTATGAGCCACAACGGTATCATGAGCAGGAAGCCGGCTAAGACCACGGCGTCGACGGCGTAGGTATCCATCACCTTCGCCAAAGCGTCACGGTCGGCAAACGATGCCTTTGGCATCACCACCGAAGGCACACCGAGACGACGGGCGCGATCCAACACTCCGGCATCGGCCCTATTGCACACCACCACCGACACCTTCCATCCTAACTCCCGGCTACCGAAATAGCGTATGAGATTCTCGGCATTCGTCCCATTGCCCGACGCAAATATAGCTATGTGTCTATCTTCCATATCGTCGAAAAAAAATCGTTGCTTACTTCATGCCACAAAGATAACGAAAATCCCCGAAACCACCCACCACCACCGCAGCAGCGCCATCGCCATCCAACCGCCACCCGGCCATCGCCACCCACCGCCAAGACGAGTCCAGTCGCGTCGCCGAGTGATGTAAATCGGCGTCGCTACGGACGCCTGCAGGTGGGGCAATCAGTTACCCCGCACACCTCGGTCGCTGCGCTTCCTCGGCGTACGGGGCTACTAATAATCGGCGTCCTCGGCGGACGCCATCGCGGCAGCGCCATCCAACGCCATGCACCACCGCCACCCACAATCGCCACCCAGCTGCTTCCAGTCGCGTACGCCGATTTTCACCACCACCGCCGCCATCGCGGCCGAGGGGCGTCCGCAGCAGGACGCCGATTATTAGTAGCCCCGTACGCCGAGCGCTGCGCTGCGTGTTGCGCAGCGCAGCAGCGCGGTGTGCGGGGTCACCGACCGCCCCGCCGGGGGCGTCCGTAGCGACGCCGATTTACATCGTCACCGCCGCCACCACGGGGCCGCCATTCTCCCGGTTTCCAGTTTCCACTTACCATTTTCCGCTTTAGCATAATTAACTTTGCATTACATTTACCCCTGATAATACTACTATTATTAACCTATTTTCACTATACACACTACCATTTAGTTACCTTTAACTATCTTGTAGCTATTTTTTACTATAAAAAATTTTGCAATTGAAAAAGTATATGTACTTTTACGGGCAATTTTGCAATACCGCATGATTCGCGGATTTATATATCAGAGAAATATTTAACTAATCATTTAATAAAAAAGATGAGTAATGTAAAGAAAGCCGAGGGCAAACTCGGCGTATTGGTTGTCGGCCTTGGCGCCGTTAGTTCTACTTTCATGACAGGTGTGTTGATGGCTCGCAAAGGTCTTGCCAAACCTGTAGGGTCAATGACTCAATACGACAAAATGCGTGTTGGTGAAGGTGCCGACAAGAAATACCTCAAATACGACCAAATCGTATCTATCGCCAAATTGGACGACATAGTATTCGGCGCTTGGGACGTATATCCCGACAACGCCTACGAGTCGGCCATCCGTTGCGAGGTGCTCAAAGAAAAAGATATCAACCCCGTGAAGGACGAGCTCGAGAAGATCGTGCCCATGAAAGCCGCCTTCGACCACAACTACGCAAAACGCCTCGACGGCGACAACGTGAAGTGCTGCAAGGACCGCTGGGACATGATGGAGCAGATACGCCAGGATATCCGCGACTTCAAAGCTAAAACAGGCGTGAACCGCGTGGTAGTGCTCTGGGCAGCCTCAACCGAAGTATATGTGCCCGTAAACGAGAAAGTACACTACACCCTCGCCGACCTCGAAGCTGCCATGAAGGCCAACGACTGCGAGAACATCGCCCCCTCAATGTGCTATGCCTACGCAGCCCTCACCGAAGGCGCTCCCTTCATCATGGGTGCCCCCAACACCACCGTCGACATCCCCGCAATGTGGGAACTCGCCGAGAAAACCAAAATGCCTATCGCCGGCAAGGACTTCAAGACCGGCCAGACTTTGGTTAAATCGGGCTTCGCTCCTATCATCGGCACCCGCTGCCTCGGCCTCAACGGTTGGTTCTCTACCAACATCCTCGGCAACCGCGACGGCCTCGTGCTCGACGAACCTGCCAACTTCCGCACCAAAGAGGTGTCGAAACTCTCTACACTGGAGTCGATCCTCGTGCCCGAAGAGCAACCCGACCTCTACGGCCAGAACTGCGGCGGCTGCGGCAACGACCACAACGGCTACTACCACAAAGTGCGCATCAACTACTACCCCCCGCGCAACGACAACAAGGAAGGCTGGGACAACATCGACATCTTCGGTTGGATGGGCTACCCCATGCAGATCAAAATCAACTTCCTCTGCCGCGACTCTATCCTCGCAGCCCCGTTGTGCCTCGACCTCGTATTGTTGAGCGACCTCGCTGCCCGCGCCGGACGCTACGGCATACAGCGCTTCCTCAGCTTCTTCCTCAAGAGCCCGATGCACGACTACACTCAGAACGAAGTGCCTGTAAACCACCTCTTCCAGCAGTATGTAATGCTCAAAAACGCTATCCGCGAAATGGGCGGTTACAAAGCCGACGAACCTATCGACTAATCTACAACATAGCGATACGAAAAGAGTCCAGCCAAACGGCTGGACTCTTTTTTTATGTCGAAATGGCTGGAGGGCAGATGATAGCTGGAGGGCAACCAGCGGAGCTGGCAAGGTAGCCAGTCGCAGCCATCGGAGCTGCGTGACGGCCAGTCACGGCTGGATGGGAAGCCAGCGCTGCGGGGCGGTTACAGCGGACGGTCGAGGAGCGCGTTGAGGCGGTGGATGAACTCGGCGTCGGTGTAGGGATGCAGTATATAGTCGGCAGCCCCGGCATTGAGCGCGCGCACCACATGGTCGGAAGACGTGGCGTCGCCAACAGCCAATATCGGGATTATCTTGCCCACCTCGCTCTGCTTGATGGTTTCCACGGCGTGGAATGTCGACGCCATACCCAACGTGACGTCTACGACCATGCACTTGAATTGCAGATGCTCTATCGCCATGAACTCCTGGAACGAGCGGCACCAATACACAGCAAACCCATGGCGCTGCAGGCACTTACTCATACGGTGGAATACTGCCTCGTCGCGAAATGTGATGATGATGTTGCCCTTGCGTGTCGCTCCTTTCGGGATAAATTCGGTAAATAGTTGCTGCATTCTACGTGGTCGCTTTTTGCACTAATAATCAGAAAGATAAAAAATAACAGTTATTCATTTCAAAAGCGTTCCAAAAATAGCAAATTATTAGAATTTCGGCAACAATTGCTACGATATTGTAGCGCGAATGTAACAAAACCGCCCGAAAGCATATCAAAATGGAATTTTTGACCAATTGCCGCGCGGCCCCGGCCCCCACAATGCCAGGGTGTTGCATAACCGTCATATTATCGCCACATGGTAGGCCATATTATCGCTGCATGATATGTCATATTATCGCCCACATGGTATGCCACATTATCGCCCACATGGTAGGGACGCGATATATCGCGTCCGCGCAAGCAGTTGAATAATAGCATTTTATAGCTTAATAAACGCAGGCGCGGAGTGTATCATCCCTGCCATTCGACAGCTCTGCACACCATCTAATCGCTGCTTAGCCTCTAAAACCTTTTTGCGAGCCTTGCAACACCCGGCAAAGCGAGGGGTGGGGCGACGATGGCCAACCGG
>JAQXRH010000002.1 GCA_029218425.1 Bacteroidales bacterium
GGAAAATGAATATGCCGTAATCTATAAAGAGCGGAAGAAATCAAATGCATGGCTACCCATTGTCCTTACCATCCTCGCATTGGGATTGGCATATATAACGATTTGGGGCGCAGTCACCCTCCCTATTAATTAACGACAAACTGATTAAAAAAGATGGAAGAACTACTCATAATAACCGGGATATTGAGCGTATTAGGCTTCGTGCTCAACGGAGCAGAGAAGCTACGCACCAAGTCGGGCAAGGCGCCCTACTCCACCCTGCTTATGGCTATAACCGGAGCGATAGCGCCGTTCGGCTCACTGATGGGCATGCTATTATTCGGCAACCGTCTGAAGCAAACCTTCATGGTGATCTTCGTGCCACTGATGCTGATACTATACGTACTCGGCGTGTATCTGTTGCGCGGAAGCATCTCATAGCGTCAAGGGCAGAAAGCTCTCGAGAGCTTTCGAGACGCCGATTGTGGCGAAAACAGTATCAGATATTAATAAAAGGGCATAATCTCTTTACAAATATCAAAAATAATATGCAAAAATGTTGAATATTGACATATTTTGACTATTTTTGCCACAAATCTATCAACAATACATCTATGAGAAGTAGAATAACACGCCTTTCGGTGATAGTAGACATACTATCACACAATAATATAAGCTGCCAAGAGGAATTGCTGAAGCAGTTGGCAATAAGAGGCTATATAGTAACGCAAGCCACCTTGTCGCGCGACCTAAAGAAACTGCGTACGACCAAAGTGGCCAACGACTTAGGAGGATACCGCTATGTAGTGCCAACCGATACGACGGCTATAGATACCAGCTACGAGCGAGAGCACACCACGATGCAGTCGGCACAACATCCGGCGGCATTGTCTGTTTCGGTGTCGGGCAATATCTTGGTAATCAAGACGCGCAACGGGTATGCATCGGGGCTTGCCTACGATTTGGACATGTTGGACTCGCCCATCATCTTGGGGACGATACCGGGAGCAGACACCGTACTGGCCGTGATAGCCGAGGGGACGACTCGAGCTGACCTCTATGCGTTGCTTAGCGGGTTCCTGCCTACTGAAGTGATGAATGCCTCTGCAAAATATTTCGAGGATTAAAGCATAAGATATAGCTCAATAGACACACCATACCATATAACTGAGAAGAAAAAATCTTGCTATTGGAGGGAAATAGAGACGGCAGAAAACCGGGAGCATCGCTAAGCGTAGAATAGCCATCATACAGTACCGTGGTGACCGAGAGGACGCCAACTTACAAAAATGGATGAATTTTATGCATAGCGAGGCACATCTGAGAAGAATTAACATACAATTATGGAAAAAAGTTGCGAAATACGCTAAAAAAGCGTACTTTTGCATAATTTTTATTACACATAACACTTAAATAGGACAAGACTCAGGTAAAATAGAGTCCACAAGCAGAAAAAAGAACGAAATGGAAGAATCTTCACAAAAGATTGACGTAGTAGTTTCAACCGAGGAGCATGTGAAATATGTAGAAGAGATCCTCGACACCATCAACCGCGCAGCCAAGGTGCGCGGCACGGGTATAGCCAAGCGCTCGCCCGAGTATGTGAAGCAGAAGATGATTGAGCACAAAGCCGTGATAGCATTGTGCGGCGACCGATTTGCAGGGTTTAGCTACATTGAGAGCTGGAGCAACAAGAAGTTCGTGGCCAATTCCGGTCTGATCGTCGCCGATGAATTTCGCAACCACGGCGTAGCAAAGCGCATCAAACGACGAATATTCCAGCTTTCGCGAGAGATGTTTCCTCAGGCCAAGATATTCTCACTCACTACGGGAGCTGCCGTCATGAAGATGAATTTCGAGCTGGGATACCGTCCGGTGACGTTCGACGAGCTCACCACCGACGAGGCATTCTGGCGCGGCTGCGAAAGCTGTGTCAACTACGACATACTCCAGCGCAACGGCGGGCACAAATGCCTATGCACCGGGTTGCTCTTCGACCCCGAAGAGACCAAATACCACAAGATGGCCGACAACTTAGCCGCCGAGGAGGAATAAACGCCTTCAGATGCGCAACAGCAAATTATCAACAATAGCAACAACAAAACGACAACATATATGGAAAGAAAGAAAGTAGTATTGGCATTTTCAGGCGGTCTTGACACCTCCTACGCTGTAAAATATCTCACAGAGGAATGTGGCTACGACGTGTACACGGCAATAGCCAACACCGGCGGATTCTCAGCCGACGAGTTGAAAGAAATCGAACGCCGCGCCCTCGCCCTCGGTGCTGTAAAGCACGTAAGCTTAGACATCACCAAGGAATACTACGAACGTTCCATCAAATACATGATATTCGGCAACGTGCTCCGCAACGGCACCTACCCCATTTCCGTGTCGTCGGAGCGCATATTCCAAGCGATAGCCATCATCGAATATGCCAAGTCGATAGGCGCCGACTGCGTGGCACACGGTTCGACAAGCGCCGGCAACGACCAGGTGCGCTTCGACCTTACATTCCAAATCCTTGCCCCCGAGATAGAAATCATCACCCCTACGCGCGACATGAACCTCACTCGCGAGTATGAGATAAACTACCTCAAGGAGCATGGCTTTGAAGCCGACTTCACCAAGCTTGAATACTCCATCAACAAAGGATTGTGGGGCACCTCGGTAGGCGGCAAAGAGACACTCCACTCCGACCAGACACTACCCGAGGAAGCATATCCGACGCAGATGACCGCCACCGCCGACTCTACCCTTACCATCGACTTTGAGAATGGCGAAATAGCCGGCATCAACGGCGAGAAATACGCAGACAAAGTGGCAGCCATCCAGAAGATAGAGGAGCTCGTGGCGCCCTACGCCATAGGCCGCGACATGCACATCGGCGACACCATCATCGGCATCAAGGGACGCGTAGGCTTTGAAGCCGGGGCACCGTTGCTCATCATCGCCGCCCACAAGATGCTCGAGAAGCACACCCTCACAAAGTGGCAACAGTATTGGAAAGACCAGCTCGGCACTTGGTACGGCATGTTCCTCCACGAGGCACAGTACTTGGAACCGGTGATGCGCGACATCGAAGCATTCTTAGATAAATCGCAACGCAACGTCACCGGCCGTGTCATCGTCGACCTCAAGCCCTACCGCTATGTCCTCGTAGGCGTAGACAGCCCATTCGACTTGATGAAGACCTCGTTTGGCGAATATGGCGAGCTCTCGCGCGCCTGGACAGCCGACGACATCAAAGGGTTTACCAAAATCCTGGGCAACCAGATGAAAATCTACCACGACATACAAAAACGCAACGGTCGTGACGACAACAAGAAATAACGTCCTATAATTCACCCCATTATGATAAGAGCAGGCATCATAGGAGGCGCAGGATATACCGCAGGCGAACTGCTTCGTCTCCTTATCAACCACCCCGACGTAGAAGTAGCGTGGGTACACTCCACGTCGAACGCCGGCAATCCAGTGACCGACATCCACCAGGGCCTGATAGGCGAGACATCGCTTCGCTTCTGCGACACGACATCGTGGGAGGATATCGACGTGGTATTCTTCTGCACCCCCCACGGCCAGTCGCGTACCTTCATCAAGGAGAACGATATCCCCGAAGAGGTTAAAATCATCGACCTCAGCAACGATTTCCGCCTCCACGACGAGGACCCCGCCAACGACTTCGTCTACGGCCTGCCCGAGATCAACCGCAAACCGATGGTACGTGGCGCCAAGCACGTGGCCAATCCCGGCTGCTTCGCCACCGCCATCCAGCTTGCCTTGCTACCACTCGCCAAAAACCAGCTCATCAAAAGCGATATCCACGTCACTGCCATTACCGGCAGCACCGGCGCCGGAGTGAAGCCGTCGGCCACGTCGCACTACTCTTGGCGCAACGACAACGTATCGATTTATAAGCCATTCCGCCACCAGCACCTGGCCGAAATCACGCAGACCATGCGCGAATTGCAGCCCGACTTCGACGTCGACATCAACTTTGTGCCCGTCAGAGGATGCTTCTCGCGCGGCATCATGGCTATCGTATATTTAGACATCGACGAAGACCTCGACACCCTGCGCGCCCTCTACGAGGAAGCCTACAGCGACCACTCGTTCACATTCGTCACCGATAAGCAACCCGACCTCAAGGACGTGGTCAACACCAACAAGTGCATAATACACCTTGAGAAAATCGACGGCAAACTGCTGATAACATCGGTTATCGACAACCTGCTCAAAGGCGCCTCAGGCACCGCCGTCCACAATATGAACTTGCTCTTCGGGCTTTCCGAACGCACCGGGCTCCAGCTTAAGTCCTCGGCTTTTTAAGGCAGTCCCCTCACCTATTCGACCGATTAGCCTCTTTGCGGCCAATCGGTCATTTCACAACCATAATAATCACTAACATAAAACCATGAAAAAGATATTTTCGCTTATCGCCGCACTTGCAGTAGCGGCAAGTGCCATAGCTACCGACCTGACCGTCGTCACCTACAACTTGCGCAACGAAAACGACTGGGACGCAGCCTACGGCAACGGATGGAAGGACCGCTTACCTGTGGCAGCAGCACAATTGCAATTCATACGCCCCGACGTGTTGGGCACACAAGAGCTGAAAGCAGGACAAGTAAACGACATGCTCAATGCTATGCCGCAATACTCCTACATCGGCGTGGCACGCGAAGACGGCAAAGAGGACGGCGAATACTCCGCAATATTCTACAACCGCGAACGCATCTCGCTCATCGACTCCGGTAATTTCTGGATTTCCGAGACCCCCGACCGCCCCTCTAAAGGGTGGGATGCACAGTGCACCCGTATATGCACTTGGGGCAAATTCGCCACGGCCGACGGCGCCACCTTTTTCTTCTTCAATATGCACATGGACCATGTGGGCATCATAGCACGCCGAGAAGGTGGCAAGCTCATTGTCAATAAGATAAAGGAGATAGCAGGCGACGGCGCCACCGTCATCTTATCGGGCGACTTCAACGTCGACCAATCAAGTGAAGTATATGGCGTATTTGCCGGCTCAGGAATTCTAATCGACAGCTACGAGGCGGCGCATTATCGGTTTGCGCCCAACGGCACATTCAACTCCTTCGACCCCGCCAACACCACGACATCGCGCATCGACCACATCTTCGTGAGCAACAACGTAGCCGTCGACCGCTACGGCATACTCACCGATATGCGCTGGGAAGCCGATACCGACGCCGATGCACATAAAGGCAATGACGCGCCTACGGAAATCAACCTCACACAACGTCCTATCCGCGTCATCTCCGACCACTACCCCGTGGTAGTCTACCTCCAATTCTGACACACCTTACATCACACATCTACATGAATCCGGGCACACATCTTCGCTCTACTACAGTGGGCCCGGATAGTACAAACTACCTAATACGGCATATACTTCGCCAACGGATCTTATTCCGGCTCCACCAATGCATAACACCTTCACTTTTCCGGTCGGTAATCGTGCATCCCATTATATCTGCTCGTTCTTCTTAACTAATATATTATAGATATACGACTTGCCCGGCTCAAACTTAGCCGATAAACCGTCAAAACTATATATCTGACCATCTATATTCACCTCAAATCCCATTCCCGACGACACTTCCTGCGGCAATACTATCCCCTGATACGTCTTGGTATTGGTCGACGTTGTATAACCGCTTACCCAATCGCCCATCGACACATCCTCGGCCACTGCCGCTGTCGCTACCGCCGCTACTCCCGTCGTCACATCAAACGTGCCCTTATGCACCAGACCTTTCAGCACTACATCTTCCACTCGCTGTGCATCTTCTGCTTCAAATCCGTCGTCAACCGACGTCGTTATATTTACCACAATTTTCGACATCACATGGTGGAACGAATAGTCTCTCCCTTCTCCGAAATTTTGAAACTGCACTTCAGGTTTTGTAAACGATGCTGTTGCTCCCGTTGCATATACGAAATCTATACTCTCTTGCACCAATGCCTTGTTGTTGATGCTCGTTTCCACTTCAATCACACCTCCGTTGCCGGGCTGCACTTCCATCGACGATGATGCCTGATACGGCGCGTATGCCGCAAAAGTCACCGTCTCTTTTATATCTTGGAAACAAATACCATTGCCGACGACGCTATTGAAATCGGCCGTAGTGCCCGTCGACGTGGTGATATACTCCACATTGCGGTACATCGCCTCCATTTCGCTATTGGGCGCATCTATCACCATGACTCCGATTCTGTCATGATTCCAACTCCCATCAACAGCTCGGCTATTTTCAGCCGACAAACCGCCCGTTATCCGAGCCGCTACTCTGTCGACTTGTACTGCACCTTCATCATCGACCGACGTGCATCCCGTCAGCCCGACTATCGCTGCAATAACCGCCACCGGCAATATGTATTTCTTTCCGTTCATCGCTTCAATGCTTTACATTTCTTCAATTTATTTCACTCCTTTATCCGATACCATCTAATATCTAATATCTATTATCTAATCACTAATCACTGATTTCGCTTCCGTCATAATTGTACCACTTGATACTGTTAACCACGCTATGGCCATAGTCGCCGATATCGCCAAAGCCGCCTACTTTCACCCCGCTATTGGTAGTCAACTTGCTCAGGAAACCCTCTTTCGTCTGTCCCTCCATCAGCGTGATATTTATAGCATTGATTGTATTGTTGCCATCATTATTATACCCCGCTCCTATCACTGTTCCTTTATTTAAGGAACCCGTGATATCGCTATTTATGATATTAATAGTGCCACCGCTAAAATCAAGACTAAACCTTCCCGGCATTGGACTCTCATTCCGGTTAAGTCCTATACATGAGCCATTATACGAAATAACATTTAATTTCGCATTGCGTATCGTTATAGTCTCAAAACTTTCGCCTCCTATACAACTACCACTGCTGATTGAATTTATAGCCAAGCTGCCACCTTCACTACCATCGATAGTCACGTTGCAGCCATCTTTAGAACATATTCCTCCCACGTATGACTCAATACGATTTTCTCCCATCAGTATTATTGTAGCGCTTGTATTGGGCTCCATAAATATCCCCCATGATTGATCCCATATATGAGCGTCCTTTAATATTATCGTCGGATTGTCGCCATGTACATCAATGATTTTTCCATTATAATCTCCGGTTGCTAAATAGGTACCGCTATCCCATATATCAAAATAAATTGACGAGGTCTCAACTACCGTATACGGCTCATACTTTGTCAATGGGTCTACTTTTTGTACTGCGTCCAACGATGTCTCGCTGCCCACTTCCCAGTCGGTGATTGTCGCGCCGGTCAACCCTATTCCGGTCTTCTTCACTTTCAATGAATATAAGTATAATTTACCCGGCTCAAATGTTGCTGTTATATCTTTGACTTCATACGTCTCACCATCGACCGTCACTTCAAAACCAATGGTTCCTCCTGCTGGTGTCTGCGGTATTAATAATCCTGAATACTGCTTGCAACTTTGCCCGGTCAAATTATAATTTGTCCAATTATATACCGACCAATTGTTCAGCGATATATCTTTTGCCGTGGTTGCATCATTAAGCATTGCCTTGCCCTGTGTGATATCAAATTTACCGGTGTGGGCCACGCCTTTCAACGTCACATCTGTAACCTTGTCGATATCCGACGCAGTAAATCCATCTTCAAGCGACGGCTCTATAATCACCGTCAACATCGACATCACATGGTGGAACGAATAGTCGCTACCAGCGCCACTGTTAGCAAATGTCACCGTCGGACTCGTGCGCGATGCCGTCGCTCCTTTGGCATAGATGAAGTCGATACTTTCTACATTGTCGGGCGTATTGTCGGTCTCAGTATTGATGGCAATCAATCCGTCACCATTGGGCAACGCATCTGCTGCCGATACCTGATACGGTGAGTATGCGGCAAATGTCACCACCTCGTTAGCCTCCTGGAAGAAGATTCCTGCTCCTGTAGGACACGTAAACTCCGCATATTCTCCCGTTGATGTCGTCGTGTACTTCACATTCCGATACATCGTCTCCATATCGCTGTTCGGTGCATCCACAACCATCACTCCTATCTCGTCCTCATTCCATACACTCCCCGATGCCCTACTCTGCCCGGTCGACAACCCCGCCAATATACGAGCCTCTACCTTATCCCCTGTCGGCTCCACCTCATCATTCGACGAGCAACCAACCATTGACACGCCCATCGCAGCAACCATAAATGCCCCAATCGGCATCATATATTTTCTTCCTTTTTTCATCTTATTATAAAAATTATCTAAGTTATACTTCTTTTTCAAATTTCTCTCATCCTTTCCGTTATATTAGACTTATTAGTCCTATTAGACTTATTAGACTAATTCATCCTATCTTCCTATCCCTATCTCCCTGTCAGCCACGGGCGCCCGCAGGCCACCGATTTACTCCGGTTCCCACCTCTTCTACTATTTCGCCTCGAAGTCGCCGGCTGCTGTCACCTCCCAGTCGGTGATGGTGCACCCCTCTACCACGAGACCGGTCTTCGACAACCTGACATTTACATTATACTGACGTCCTGCAACCAACTCATTAGCCGGCGTTGCATCCCCGGCATTGCGGTTGGCTGCCGTGAAATCCAACACGGCACTGAAAGTCTGGTACGATACTATCTCCGCATTGACCTTCAGTCCTGTATCAAATGCCTGAGGATAAACAATCAACGAATAGGTCACAGTCTCGGCATCCTCATCCACCACTACCGGCGCATTGTATGCCGCCTCACTGTTATTACCTAT
>JAQXRH010000003.1 GCA_029218425.1 Bacteroidales bacterium
GGCGTACATCCGCTTGGCGAATAATCCTTAAACTCTTTCACATTGGAGATAGGCTCATTGCATATCATTACCCTGACATCGGGCCGATCTAAGCCGGAATCAAAAGTGACCAAATTCAGCGTATGCGTCTGAGTGGAAGCATACTGCTCCTGCGCGGCGCGTATTGTGCCTATCGTCTCATTTATGCCGGAAAGAGTGGCTTTCGTCAGATGAGACATTGAGCCACTCTCATCTACAATAATCAGATTATAAATATGTGCCTTTCTTTCACCGTTATTCATCTCATTAGCTGTAGATTTTAATGCTTCATCCAACGACGCAATCCCATTATCTACACTTGTTTGCTCGGTGCTGTCTGTGTCAGTACCATTACCATTTTTCTGCCAAAATTTTTTAAAATACATCATAACTCTACAACATTTTTAAATTAATACTCAATTAGTGCGAACCTTTCAAACAACCCTCAAGAAGTGCCCCGAAAGAAATTCAGTACAAATATATATACCAAAAAGTAGAAAAGGTAAACAAAAAAAGCATATTGTATGAAACCCAACTTCCACTGTGTGAAATGACTTCTTACTCATCTCCCACCATCCTCATCTGCAAAATTACAACCCTTTCAACCCCAAAATGCGTCAAAATCATACACTCTTGAAAAAAAAATCATTTTTTCATCCCCTCTACCCATTCCTATCTCCTATCTCCTCATTCCTGCCCCCCTTCTCCCCCACTGCCCTGTATCCATATACAAATACAGAGGGCACGCCACAATGGCATGCCCTCAGACTGTAACTTGGCGGAAAGACAGGGATTCGAACCCTGGGTACCCGTAAGGGTACAACGGTTTTCGAGACCGTCCCGATCGACCACTCCGGCATCTTTCCGTTTCGATAGTGCAAAGTTAAGCAGTTTTAGTGACCGTGGCAAATATTTTGGCATATTTTTTATAAAAAATTTCAAAAAGCGATGAAATATCAAAAATAATTCGTACATTTGCACGCTGAAAAGCCAATCGGGGTGTAGCACAGTTGGCAGCGCGCCACGTTCGGGACGTGGAGGTCGGAAGTTCGAGTCTTCTCACCCCGACCCTTTAAGGGCAAAATGCCTGTAAGTAAACAACTTACAGGCATTTTTCTTTAATAGCCGGAACGGAAACGGCACAAGCCGTTTTTTCGGGTCAGCGGCAAAAGCCGGTTGACCAGTCTTTTCGGTGTGGCTCAAGCCGGAAATGTTTGCATCATTGGGCATTATGCCGTATCTTTGTCCTACATCTTATTATTATATCAGCAGCGACACTATATTATTATATCAGACACTATGGCAAAAAACAGCAAAGAGGAGTATAAGGAGGAGAACGACAAATTCCTCACCTATGTGGCTCAACGTCCCGATGTCAAGGAGCTCTACAATGGCATTCTTTACCGCGTGCTTGCCTCCGGATCGGGGAAAAGCCCCAATGCCGGCAGTGTGGTGTCGGTATTCTACAAAGGAACGCTGGTGAGCGGCAGGGTGTTTGACAGCAACATGTCGGCAAAGGTGCCCGACGCGTTCAGATTGCGCGACCTGATAGTGGGCTGGCAGATTGCCCTTAAGAACATGCATGAGGGGGACAAATGGGTGGTATACATCCCGGCCACCTACGGCTATGGCAAACGTGGCACGCATGGCATACCTGGCAACTCTACTCTAATCTTCGAAATCAAATTGGTGAAAGTGAACTGACCGTGGCCGCTCCGGCGGCTAATGGGATGGGCTTCCTGTGGGCGACAGCCTGTGGGAGCAAACGGCGTGCGGACATACTGTGGGCGGAACTACGAGCGGGCGGAATGGGCTAAAAGCCGTGGCGGCTATTCTGCGGCACGGCGTGGGCGGGAAGTGGCAATCAGTCCCAATAGTATTTTTTGTTAGCACGGCGCCGCCTCGAGCTGCTGATCCAGGGCATACCGCCGCCGCGATCCTCTCTGCGACGGCGAGAGCGGCGTCTATAGGATGGCTTCACATCTGACCCTTTCGCCGGGACTTTAATCCCTTTGAGGATAAGGACAACTATAAATACCAAAATCCATACTTCCATAGTCGAAAATTTATATCGTTTTCAGTGTTATCTAATCTCTTTCGTTATCCAGCTACTTAGCGCGTCATCAGGCTCTAAGTGGGTGCAATAACGATTATTAATACAAAAGTAGACATAAAAAAAGCGTGTGTTGCATGGTTCACCTACAAATGTACAAAAAATATCCATACGGCAAAAAACAACGACAATTTCAATGGGAAAGATTGCTTGAAGTGTAAAAAAGCGAAGCATCTCTATTTCCGCCATATATTTTACGGGTTGCGGCCAAAGAGTAGCCATCTATACGGAAACACGGCTGAGCGGTGCCATGGCGCGGGGGTGGCGAGGGGGCGAGGGCGAGGCTAAAGCCTCTATACGGAACCAAGACGTCGAGGCGGTTGGGCTGCGGTGGCGGTTGGTTGAAATCGTAAGATTGTCCATCATCATAAATATTTTATCCATTGTAGGGGTTGCTGAATGGCAGTAATTTTGCATCGAAATCATAAGGATATCTGCCACAGCCTTAGGCAATTCCAAAGCGAATAGCACTGAAGCCGCGGCCCAACGGATTAAAAGCAACCTAAGTCTTCCTGAAAATAACAAACAGCTTAACATTATCATGAATTCCTACAACAAGCCATTCGTATTTTTCATCTGCTTAGTTTCGGCCATGGGCGGACTGCTCTTCGGTTACGACTGGGTGGTGATAGGCGGTGCAAAGCCGTTTTATGAGGCATTTTTCGGCATAGCCGACAATCCCGCGCAGCAGGCATGGGCAATGTCGTCGGCAATATTGGGGTGTCTGCTCGGCGCCACTACGGCCGGCATGATGGCCGACCGCTTCGGGCGAAAGCCTCTGCTTGTCATTTCTGCGGCAATCTTTCTGTTGTCGGCCTATACGACAGGTGCTTTCAGTGACTACACCGGATTTATAGCGGCGCGTTTCATCGGCGGTGTCGCCATCGGAATAGCATCGGCTCTCTCTCCGATGTATATCGCGGAGGTAGCTCCCGCACAGATACGCGGCAAGCTTGTCACTCTCAATCAGATGACTATAGTGCTCGGCATTCTTGCCGCACAGATTGTCAATATGCTCATCGCCGAACCGATGCCCGAAGGGATTACGACGGCCGGTATCGCGGATACGTGGAACGGTCAGCTGGGTTGGCGATGGATGTTCTGGGCCGAAGCTTTCCCCGCAGCGTTGTTTCTGATAATGGCGTGTTTCATTCCTGAAAGTCCGCGCTGGCTCACTCTTGTGGGACGTGTGGAACGTGCCGAGTCGGTATTTTTCAGAATAGGAGGCAAGGCATACGCCGCCGAGAGCATTGCTCAGGTGCGCGAAGCCCGCGCAAACAATGAGCGCACCGGACTTCGGGCTCTCTTCAGCCATAAATACACCCCGATACTCGTGCTTGGCATCATCATCGCAGTGTTCCAACAGTGGTGTGGCACCAACGTCATCTTCAACTACGCCCAGGAGATATTCCAAGGAGCCGGTTTCGCAATCGATGGCATGTTCCTCAACATCGTCATCACCGGGGTAGCCAACGTGGTATTCACCATCGTAGCGATTTACACCGTCGACCGCTGGGGCCGCCGCAAGCTCATGCTCTTCGGCGCTGCCGGTCTCGGGGCCATCTACATCATACTCGGCACATGCTACTTCTTCAAGGTCAGCGGCATACTGATGGTGGTATGCGTGGTGGCAGCCATTGCTTGCTACGCCATGTCGCTGGGTCCCATCACCTGGGTATTGCTTGCCGAACTGTTCCCCAACAAGATTAGAGCCGCCGCCATGGGCGTGTGCACCTTCGCCCTGTGGCTGGGATGCTTCACCCTCACCTACACCTTCCCGCTGCTCAACGCCGGACTCGGCTCGTTTGGCACCTTCTGGCTCTACGCCGCCATATGCATAGCCGGGTTCATCTACCTGCGCAGCAGGCTCCCCGAGACCAAGGGCAAATCGCTCGAGCAGCTCGAAAAGGAACTCGTCAAAGAAGATTAAACAGGTACAATAATAAACAACAAATCAGGTATAATAGTAAAACAAATCAGGTATAATAGTATTATCATAGTATCTTAATCTAACGGACCTACATAAAACACGACAAAATCGAGTGTGCCGGCCAAGTAACGGTAAACGGTAAGAATGTGGTACAAATCCGGCACACTTGTTTTAAAAAAATAAGCAATTAAACAACCTACTTAAAAACATAATAGCAGACATGGTAAAAGCATGGAAAGAAAAGGTGGTCATCCCCACCTACGCTCCGGGCGAACCCGAAAAAAATCCCATATTCTTAGAGAAGCGCGTATACCAAGGATCGTCGGGCGTGGTGTATCCCTACCCCGTGATTGAATCCATCTCCGACACGAAGACCGACGTAGAATACGACGCCGTGTGGATAGAGAACGAGTACATCAAAGTAATGATACTTCCGCAGCTGGGCGGGCGCGTGCAGATGGCCTACGACAAAGTGCGCAATCGCCACTTCATCTACTACAACCATGTCATCAAGCCGGCCCTTGTAGGGCTTGCCGGGCCGTGGATATCGGGCGGCATAGAGTTCAACTGGCCCCAGCACCACCGTCCGTCGACCTTCATGCCCGTCGACTGCACCATAGAGCAGCTCGCCGACGGCGGCGTCACCGTGTGGGTCAACGAGCGCGAGCGCATGTTCCACCAGAAAGGGATGGCCGGTTTCACCCTGCGTCCCGGCAAAGCCTACCTCGAAATCAAAGGCGTGCTCTACAACCCCACGCCGCTGCCACAGACATTCCTGTGGTGGGCCAACCCCGCAGTAGCCGTCAACGACTACTACCAGAGCGTATTCCCCGCCGACGTCAACGCCGTCTTCGACCATGGCAAACGAGCAGTCAGCTCCTTCCCGATAGCCACCGGCACATACTACAAGATGGACTACTCGGCCGGCGTCGACATCTCCAACTACAAGAACATCAAGGTGCCCACCTCCTACATGGCTGTCAACTCCAAATACAACTTTGAAGGCGGATACGAAAACGACACCCGCGCCGGCATGCTCCACGTGGCCTCCCACCATGTGTCGCCCGGCAAGAAGCAGTGGACATGGGGCAACGGCGACTTCGGCCGCGCCTGGGACCGCAACCTCACCGACGACGACGGCCCTTACATCGAGCTCATGGCCGGCGTCTACACCGAGAACCAGCCCGACTTCACATGGCTGATGCCCTTCGAGGAAAAATCGTTCACTCAATATTTCCTGCCTTACCGCGAACTCGGCATCGTCAAAAACGCATCTAAGGACATCCTCCTCAACATCGACCCCGCCGGCGAAGGCAAAGTGAACCTCAAAGTGTTTGCCACTTCCGAGCAGACTATCACCATAAAGGTGGCTTGCGACTGCGGCAAAGCCATCGCCGAGCAGACACTCACCCTCTCACCCGAAAAAATCTACGACGAGATAATCACCGTAGGCGACGTGCCCTTCGACAAGCTCAACGTCGTAATCACCGACGCCGCAGCCCGCGAATTGCTCACATGGCACGCCGAACCCGCCGACATACGTCCTATCCCCGACTCCGCCGAAGCCGCGCTCCGTCCCGAAGAGATAAAGACCGTAGAGCAACTGTTCCTCACCGGCCAGCACTTAGAGCAGTATCGCCACGCCACATTCAACCCCGTAGAATACTACGAGGAAGGATTGCGCCGCGACCCCATGGACCTTCGATGCAACAACGCCCTGGGTCTCTGGTACATACGCAAAGGACGTTTCGACATAGCCGAGCAATATCTGCGCACGGCAGTCAAGGTAATCACCCGCCGCAACCCCAACCCCTACGACGGCGAACCCATCTTCAACCTGGGTCTGGCGCTACGTTTCCAGGGCAAGAACTCCGAAGCCTACGACCGCTTCTACAAATCCACATGGAACGCCGCTTGGCAGGATGCCGGATACATGGCATGCGCTCAGATTTCATCGCTACAAGGCCGCCTCGACGACGCCCTCTACGAAGTAGACCGCTCACTGCTGCGCAACTGGCACAACCACGTGGCACGCGCCCTTAAAGCCAACATCCTCAACCGCATGGGCCGCAAAGACGACGCCCTCAAATGCTGCGCCGACGCCCTCGAAATCGACCCGTTCAACTTCGGGTGCCTCTACGAAGCCGGCAAAATCGACGAGATGCGCGCCCTCATGCGCGGCGATGCCAACGACTACGACCAGGTAGCCCTCGACTACCTCGACGCCGGTTGCTGGAACGACGCCATCAACATATGGAACATCGCCATCGAAGAGAATGCCGTGACACCCATGACACGCTACTACATGGCCTACTGCCTCGTCAACCTCGGCAAGGAAGCCGACGCCAAGGCCATGCTGGCCGAAGCCGCCAAAGTGTCGCCCGACTTCTGCTTCCCCAACCGCCTCGAGGCCATCCTCGCACTCAACGAGGCCATGCGTCTCAACCCCGGCGATGCCAACGCCCCCTACTACCTGGGCAACCTCTACTACGACAAACGCCAGTATGACCTCGCAATAGCATTGTGGACCAAGTCGACACAGCTCAACCCATCGTTCCCCACAGCTTGGCGCAACCTCGCCCTCGCTACTTTCAACAAGCTCAACGACACCGAGGCCGCCGTGGAGATGATGGAACGCGCTTTCAACCTCGACACCACCGATGCCCGCATACTCATGGAACTCGACCAGCTCTACAAACGTCTTGGCCGCGACCATGCCGAGCGTCTCGCTTTCCTCGAGAAATATCCCGAGCTCATCAAGCGCCGCGACGACCTGCTCCTCGAGCAAATCACCCTCCTCAACCTCACCGGCAACTACCGCCGCGCCATCGAACTCCTCGACGGCCACATATTCCACCCGTGGGAAGGGGGCGAAGGGAAAGTGCCCGCCCAATATCAGTATAGCCGCGTAGAGCTCGCCAAGGAAGCCATCGCCGGCGGCAACCCCGCCGAAGCCGTCAGATTGCTCAACGAATGTCTGGTATATCCCCACCACCTCGGCGAAGGCAAGCTCTACGGCGCTCTCGACAACGACTTCCTCTACCTCCTCGGCAAAGCCTACGAGGCCCTCGGCCAACACGACAAAGCCGTCGAGGCATGGACCAACGGCACTATAGCCCCGTTGGAACCAGCCGCCGCCCTCTACTACAACGACGCCGCCCCCGACAAGCTCTTCTACGCCGGCATGTGCGAGCTCGCCCTCGGCAACGTCGACAAAGCACGCGGACGTTTCAACAGGCTCATCACCTACGGCGAGCAGCACATCTTCGACGATGTAAAGCCCGACTACTTCGCAGTATCGCTCCCCGACCTCCTCATATGGGAAAGCGACCTCAACACTGCCAACCAGGTGCACTGCCGCTACATGATGGCGCTCGGTCACTACGGCATGGGCAACGCCGACAAGGCACAAACGTTCCTCGCCTCGGCACGCGCCCTCAACCCCAACCACACCGGCATCAACGCCTTCGCTTCGTTCATAAAATAACCGAGCTACCCAATCGCGAAAATCAACATATATAGCGATAAACCATCACCATGGGCGGTGTGCCATAACTCCGGTTTGGCACACCGCCCTGCCTTTTTCTTACCGGCAGCCGGCACAAAACGCCGCAGCACAGCCATTGCCATAATTTGCCACAATTTCGTATAGGTTTTGTAAAAAATGTAGGACTTTATTGTGCACAAAAAGAAAAAATATTACATTTGTGTCGCAAATAGATTAAACCACACACCTACATTACGCATTAAATAATAAAAAAACACATCTGGCAACCCCTGTCAGCGCTCAATCATTCTACCGGGTCCTGGCGATTTTTGGCTTATAAACATTACTATTATCAAGGCAGCAGAAGAGATGAAAATTGTAATATCGACACCCAACATCGTTGAAGCGGAGCAAATCATTGCCCTGCTCAATGACGATGGCATAGAAGCGCATATGCTCGAGGACAATAGCCCGTACATATCGGCATCGGGCGACATGAGCAATTACCGCGTCATGGTCAACGACGACGATGCGCCTTCGGCCGAGAAGGTAGTGGAAGCCTATCGCCGCCACAACGCCACCGCCGAGACAGCGAAGCCGTGGTGTCCGGAATGTGGCAGCGAGGATGTGGCGGAGACGGTAATACGCCGCCGCTTCGGGTCGGTATGGTTTCTGTTGCTTGCCCTTGTGTTGGTGGCCATCCGGTTGCTTTTGCCTATGCCACCGGTAGTCGGATGGGTCATTTTAGTGTTGCCGATAGCTTTTGTGGTGCAATTTTTTATTGGATACAAAGTGCATAGGTTTCAGTGCAATAAGTGCAATCATATTTTCAAACAATATTAACCAATCTTATTTTTTACGCGTCAATCATAAGCCTGAACACTGATGAGAACAAGTTTTTTCTTCGTAATGTGGATAATAGTATATCCGATATTGGACATTGTCGGCATTGATGGCATTGAGAAATACTCATTTGTCATAGCGCTGATGCTCATCGGAGGTTTGTCAATGGTGCTCCGGCGGTTGTTCCCCGCATTGATTGAATATGATGCCATAACGGAGAAGATTCCTATACTGGAGGAAGTGTACAACGAAGATACAACGGCATTTCGCAAGCGTCTGAAACGCAATTTTGGGATTGAAGCCATCACCAGCAGTTATTTCATTTTCACCATTTTGCTGTCGTTGTTTATAATGCTGGAGCTACATCTGCCGATGGTAATCGAAGTGGCGGTGTTCGGTATTCTGGCCTACGGGTCGATAGCCCATGCCCTAAGCCTACGCCGCGCCTTGAGATCCGTCAACGACAACCCGTCGCCGCAGAATTGCATGGGGATAGTCGACGATGTGTATCGTACCAACTATATCGGATACTACAACATGCGCAAGCTGTATAGCTACGACGAACTGATGAGCGACAGGCCGCGGCACTACGGAGCCTACCGCACGGTGTCGATAGTGTTTGCCGTGATTGCCGCCATATTGGGATGCGCGACAATCGCGTTGGGCCTACTGTCGCTGACACAAACGGCCATAGTGCTGGCCGCGCCGATGGCAATAGTGATGTTGCTCTATGGCTCGCTGGCCATCATCTTCGGGTTGAAAGATGCCGTAGCGCTGACCAGCCTCAAGCGCCCATCGGCTTAGCCCCGCCGACGCCTTAATCGCAAAAACATTGGGAATGCGACGCAATCTAAAATGAAAGAGCCGTGTGGCTTTCAAATGGTTTATTGCATAGCAACGTCCATTTAATGGTAATATTTCAATACTTATCGTTATATTTGCAGTGTAATAGTAATATATCACTACATGGATGGCGGATTTACAACAAATCAGGATATAATAGAGTTGCTAAGTCGTCGAGTAAAGGAGTACCGTCTTGCAGCGAGAATCAGTCAAAAAGAGATGGCCGAGAAGTCGGGTGTCAGCCTTGCCACGATAAGCCATTTTGAGCAAGGAGTGAGCCAAAACCTCACGCTCAACAATCTGATATCGCTTCTGCGTGTGATAGGGATGGAGCGACGCCTCAACGACTTGCTCCCTGAGCTACCAATGCCGCCGATGGCACTTAAACAAATCAATAAATACATACCCAAACGAGTAAGGAGGGCTGGCGATGATACGAACTCTTGATGTATTCCTATGGAATAAGAAAGTAGGGACATTGGCAACCTACACAGAGAAATACAACGAAAAGGTGTGTTTCTATTATGATACTGATTTCCTTAAAAGCGGGCTTGACATAGCTCCCTTGCGTGCGTCAGTCAATAGCCGTATTCCGCGGGCCATATCCCATATCGCCCATATTGGCATATCCCATATTGGCGCCAAGAAGCAATAAGAAGCAATTGAATATCATTGCAGGGCCCGATGGTTCTGGCAAAACTTCTATTATATAAAATTTTTCTTTATCACAAGAGGGCGGAAGACACCACAATATAAATCTCTTTTAAACAACTAAATTTATTCAAATCCAATATGAAAGTGAAAGAAACAATCAAAGATTTATTACGCCCCTTGTATAGGCAATTTTTAGCAGTTAAAAATAAAGGCAATAACGTAACTTGTAATATATGTGGAAAGCATTTTTCTAGATTACGTCCGGTGATGGGGAGACATGCAGATGGCACTCTTTTTGAAATTGAGGATCATGTCGGAAGATGTTGGTTTTGTGACTCCTATCCTCGAAATAGACAGTTGTTTTATTGGCTTCTTAACGATTATAAAATTATGCAAGCTGATAGCCTTAGGATTTTACATATTGCTCCGGAAGTGCAGATATCAGATAGACTACTAAAACACAAAGGCATAGACTATATTTGTGTCGATAAGCGTTGTGAAGGATATAAATATCCCGACTACGTGCTTAACGGCGATGTTTGTAATTTGGAATTCGATGACAATACTTTTGACATGGTAATATGCAATCATGTCCTTGAGCATGTAAAAGATGACAGATGCGCAATGAATGAGATTAAACGTGTCCTTAAAAGAAATGGAGTTGCAATTCTTATGTCTCCTATTGATGTAGAATTAGACAAAACAATTGAAGAGAAAAAGGATGAAAATTTGACGGCAGATGAGAGAGAGGAACGTTTTGGCCAATTTGACCACGTAAGACTATATGGAATAGATTACTTTGACAGGCTGAAAGAAGCAGGGTTTTCAGTCTATCGGATATCATACAAAGATGAAATGACTGCAAAATTTGGTTTTATGCCAGGAGAGGATGTGATTGTTTGCAAAAAGGATTAGCATAAAATGCATGACCTTTGTTGCAAAATCTGTGAATATTAAACATCTATTCATCCTTAAAATATGTCAGATGCGGGAATGAATCCTTCCAGGTTCTGAACTGGACAGGATCCGGATGATGCGGATGCCCGCGCACTTTTCAGCTTCTCTAATGGGAAAAATTCAGAGTGACGCTACAGGAGCAATAATGCTTAAAAACAATAGCATTAAAAATGGAATAAGTAGGCATATTTATGATATTAAAAACGGAATAAGTGGACTCATTTATGGCGTTAAAAATGGAATAAGTGGGCAAAATTATTGCTAAAAACATGGAATAAGTGGATTTTTTCTTTGCTGAACAAAGATTTTAGTGTGGTTTTGTAGCGAAATGTTAAAGACATTGATATGCTTGAACGTAAATTCACTTCGTTTTTAAGCACAGCGAGTTAGATCATATCAAAATGTACTAATATTTTGTGGCTTCTGTTTTTAACTCACTTTAACGCAGGATTTTACGATTGCCTTCATGTTTCTCGTGGTGATGACCTGGTGCTGCAGCGTGGGATCGACGAAGATGGCAATGGCGGTGGTCGTGTCATCGCCCTGGTACACTGGCTATAGCCTTCGCCCCATATTTTGAGGTAGTCCATGCCTATGAGGCTTTTGCGGAGGGCGGATGTTGTCAGGTCGGGTTGCCTTGGGCATTATCTTGCAACGTGTCGGCCTGCTCAATCTCAAAAAAAAGTTGGAGCAATCTTTTACAAAAAATTCTCGGCCCATTCGCTGTCAAACTTCCGCTCAAGAGCAATTAAACGCTGCGCAGTATATGATTAATGATCGACCACGAAAAAAATTAGGCTTTTCAACTCCCAAAATTGAGATCTTCGGAAAGATTAACTAATTTTGCACTTGCCACCTGACTCTACAACGTGCAATAATCGGCGAATTAATTGGGGCATTTAAAAAAAAAGATTACCTTTGTAGGATATATTGATTTATGAACGACGACAGCCTTGCCAGCCGGGGCTTCGCCGAATAGTTAACTTTAAACAGTTCTTTAGAATACCTTTCATAGAAATGAGAGTCAAAATACATAGCGAAGGCAATAATCTGCTGGTAATTTTGGCATTGGCACTTGTCATTATCAACGTGCCGCTATGGCTCACCCTCAGCAACCTCATTGCCCTGCCAATAGTCATCACAGCCGTTTCGGGCACACTGTTTCTCTTGGTGCTCAACTTCTTCCGTTCGCCCAAACGCCATTTCAAGGGCGACCCGGCAAACGCCGTCGTAGCGTCGGCCGACGGGAAGGTGGTAGCCTTGGAGGAGACCTACGAGGACGAGTACCTCCACGAGCGCGTCATACAGCTGTCGGTGTTCATGAGCGTGTTTAATGTGCACGCCAACTGGTTTCCGGTGGATGGCAAAGTGACGTTCACCAAGCACCACAACGGACGGTTCATGGCAGCATATCTGCCGAAGTCGAGCAAGGAGAACGAGCGGTCGACGGTGGTCATCGAGACCCCCCAGGGGCAGCGCATATTGATGCGCCAGATAGCAGGTGCCATGGCGCGGCGCGTGGTCACCTACGCCGAGCCGGGCGACGATGCCAACATTGAGGACCACATGGGGTTCATAAAATTCGGTTCGCGAGTGGACCTCTACCTGCCCCTCGGCACCGAGATATTTGTCAACATTGGCGATAAAACACTTGGCGGCCTGACACTTGTGGGCCGTCTACATCCCGAGAAAAAACAATGATACGGATAATCAAAAATATGGTGCCCAACTGCATCACGTTGCTCAACCTGCTATCGGGGTGCGTGGCCATAACCTTTGCATTCAGCGCATTCGACACCTACGGCGGCCTCAAAGGCTGGGAGTGGTCGGCGATAATGATGGGCATAGCAGCCGCCTTCGACTTCATGGACGGCGCTGCGGCGCGGTTGCTTCACGCCAAGTCCGAGATAGGGAAGGAATTGGACTCGCTGAGCGACTTGGTGAGCTTCGGCGTAGCCCCCGGCTTGCTGCTGATGAACGTGATGGACGCCGCCGGGGCGGGATGGTATGCCTACATAGCCCTGTTCATCCCGGCAATGGGCGCACTGCGTTTGGCAAAATTCAATGTCGACGACACGCAAGCCGTCACCTTCAAAGGGTTGCCCATCCCCGCCAACGCCATCTTCTGGATAGGCATGGTAGGAGCCGTGGCAAAGGGGCAATTGCAGCTGCCCGCCCACGTCATGGCATTGGCTATCATACTCATCGGTCTGCTCATGGTGAGCAACCTGCCCATGTTCTCGCTTAAAGTGACCAGCTTCGCGCTACGCGCCAACTTGGTGCGCTACTTGGTGATAGCTGCAGCCGTGGTATTCGTGGCCACAATGGGCGTGGCAGGGTTTGCCGCAACGATATTGCTCTACATAGCCGTATCGGCATTGCAGCGCATAATAAGAGTCACAACCGATTAATAATCTGGCAAATAAATGGGAACCTTTCTCCTCCTACTTTTCATATTCTTTTTCGTCGTGCCGCTGGTGCGCGTGGCCTACACCGTGTATAAGGTGAGGAAAAAGATGCGCGACGCCATGAACGGCATATATGGTGCTCAACAAAATCAGGAAGGCGCCGGCCGGCAGCAACGCAAAGCCGGATGGTCGACGCCCGACGCCCGCGCCAAGAAGATAGGCAAAGACGTGGGCGACTATGTGGCGTTTGAAGAGCTTCCCGCAGAGAGCGGAGCTGGCAACGCCGCAAGCACTTCCGAGCGAAACGGTGCCGCCACCGAACAGCAAATCACCGATGCCGATTGGGAGGACCTGAAATGAGCGCTGAATACTACGTGCCCCGGTTGTACGAATTTCTGCGACAGCTTGCCGCCAACAACAATCGCGAATGGTTTGCCGCCAACAAGCCACTCTACCTCGAATTGCGCCAACAGTGGGAGGCCGATGTCGACCGCCTCATAGCCTACATGTCGGCATGGGAGCCGCGCCTTTCGCATCTCACGGCCAAGACCGCCGCCTACCGCATATACCGCGACATACGGTTTTCGCCCGACAAAAGCCCCTTCAAGACCTACTTCTCGGCAGCGTTCAGCCCTTACGGCAAGTCGACCCATCGGGCATGCTACTACTTGCACTTCGACGGCACCGACGAAGGCGGGCTCTACGGCGGCCTATGGTGCCCCGACAGCGGCATGTTGCGCAAGCTGCGCCGTGCCATCGTCGACAACATCGAGGAATTCGAGGGCATAGTCAACGCCCCGGCGCTCCAAGAAGCCTTCCCGCAATGGTATGGCGCCACCCTCAAGACCGTGCCCAAAGGCTACGACCGCGACCATCCCCAAGCCCACTACCTGCGCATGAAGGAATACGGCCGCTTCGCTCCCATCGCCCCCACGCAATTTTGCGACCCCGCATGGCCCGAAATCGTGGCCGAACGCTTCAGTAAAGTACGCCCGTTGGTGGAATTTCTCAACTACTCGCTCGACGAATAGTCCCCGGCAAAGGGCGCTGTCACAGCCCCCCGACATTTCCCTGTCGACAATTTTCAGGGCCGGCCGAAATTTACGGTTGGCTATTTACCATAGCATGCATGGCTTCGCCACGGCTGAGCCACGGGAGGCTTGCGCACATTTTTTTTGACTGAAAAAGAAAAATTATTACTTTTGTAAAAACATATAGAATAAACCATACCACCAAACTATAAATATTATGGCAGAAATTAAGACAATAGGTATCCTGACCTCAGGAGGCGATGCCCCGGGAATGAACGCCGCGATACGCGCAGTCACCCGTTCCGCAATCTATAGCGGACTTAACGTCAAAGGCATATACCGCGGCTACCGCGGCCTTATCGCCGACGAAATTGTCGACTTCCACACCCAGAACGTATCCAACATCATACAAATGGGCGGCACCATACTCAAGACGGCGCGTTGTAAAGAATTTCAGACGCCCGAAGGGCGCCAGCTCGCCTACGACGTGATGCAACGCCATAAAATCGATGCCCTCGTTGTGATAGGCGGCGACGGGTCGCTCACCGGTGCCCGCATCTTTGCCAATGAGTTCAACTTCCCCATCATCGGGTTGCCCGGCACCATTGACAACGACCTATACGGCACCGACTCCACCATAGGCTACGACACCGCCCTCAACACCATCATGCAATGCGTGGACAAGATACGCGACACCGCCACCTCCCACGAGCGTCTATTCTTCATCGAAGTGATGGGCCGCGACGCCGGGTTCCTCGCCCTCAACGGAGCCATAGCATCAGGAGCCGAAGCCGCCATCATCCCAGAGATATCAACGCAAGTCGACCAGTTGGCCGAACTTATCCAGAACGGTTTCCGCAAGAGCAAGAACTCATCAATAGTGCTTGTGGCCGAAAGCCCCGTGACAGGCGGAGCAATGGGCTTGGCCGAACGCGTCAAGAACGAATACCCCGGCTACGACGTGCGCGTATCCATCCTGGGCCACTTGCAACGAGGCGGCTCGCCGACAGCCTACGACCGCATACTCGCCTCACGCATGGGCGCAGCAGCCATCGACGCCCTCATGGACGACCAGCGCAACGTCATGATAGGCATCAAGAACGATGAAATCGTCTACGTGCCCTTCACCCGCGCCATCAAGAAGGAAAAGCCCATCAACCGCGACCTTCTCGAAACCCTCCGCCGCCTCTCCATCTAACGTCACGCAAGCCATCACATACCGAGCGGCAAAGCCCTCGGCATCATACTACACGACCCACGGCATCACGTCAACGATGCCGTGGGTCGCGTAGTATGGGGTCTAACATAAGCGGTAAAACCGTGTGTCTAAAACAGGAATAGCACCGGGGGGGGGCTACAGCTCCGCCACAGGTCGCTTCGCCGAGGTTAGGCCAGCGGGAGGCCGGTCGGAGCCAGATGGTGTCGCAAAACGTGAGCGACGCTTAGCGGACGAGCGTTTTTTCGCCATTGTGTATGTACAGACCTGGGGAAGATGGCTTTGAGATGCGTATTCCCTGAAGGTTGTACCACACATCCTCTTCGTTTTCGTCAGCGATGACAGCTTCGACGGAAGAGTCGATCGTTTCGCCGTACTTAAGGTCGAGTTCAAGGATAGGTTGTGTGCGGGCACCGCCTATTACCTGCTCTATTACGAAATGGACGTTTTCGTCGAGTCCATAATCCCCGGCGTCGAGCATTGCTGAAATGAAAGAAGTGTCACCCGATTTAATGACGATCTTATAACAAGCTTCTTCGCCACGGATGTAGCAGCGGATGTAATTGTTAGAATTATATGGGAACATCCAGTGCCGTGAGTCATTGTTTAGGATAGAGACATTGGCCTCGAGAAATCCCATTTCGTCAATTTCCACGGTGTAGGCAGCCGGTTGCAAGTCGTAAAGCCCTATTTCGTCGCCAGCAATAGGGAGAGAGCCTTTAGCTAAAATATTGTGCGTGCCATGTTCACAAATTAGGAATGCGGCATTTCCGGGGAACGAGAACGTATTTTTGACGGGGATACAGTCAGTCTCATTCGGGCGAATGAAAATTCCGCTGACGAGAGCGCCATTGGTTGAAATGTCGTCAAAATTTTGGTCATTAAGTTCAATATCACCCATCTGATAGAAAAGGATGTCGACATAAGAGTTGATTTCATTGTCGCCATTGTTTTTCACCTTGATGCAGTAAATATTCGTTTGGTCGACAGTAGGAGTAGGATTGTCTTCGGCGTAAACATCGGTAATCTCGATATTGATTTCCGGCATCATTTTGAATGACACGCCTTCGGCCGATTTAGTTACGCGGAGGTACACGTCGTCGTTTGCAACAGTAAACCAATCGTAATCGCCATCAGCTGGCTTAGCGCGGAGATAAAGCGATGTTTCGCCTTCAGCTAACGACTCGGGGTCGATAATAAAGCTGACTTTGGGACAATCAGCGCTGTTTTGGTCGGCGCCAAACGGGTCGGAAACATAGAGCGGGTTGAACGCGCCACCGTCAATCGTACCAATGGCGGCGACGATGGTGTTTTGGGGTTTCCCAAGACTTTCATAATAAATCTGGAATGTGACCTTATTAAGAGATTCGTCGATAGCCACAGGCGGCACGAAGGAGAAGAAAAAGTCTTGATTGTATTCCTCAGAGCCGGCGGTGGGAGGTTGCATACCAAATACAGCCTGTTGGTCATAGGAATATCCCATATGAGAAATGGAGCTGCCGATGCTGGTGTTGTTGAACGGATTAAGCACGGAAAGGCGGAAATATCCGTCGCTGCGTCCGCCCCATCCCCAATTTATGTGGAACAATCCGTTACCATCGTAACCGTCACAAACGAAAGAGTGTCCGGAGACGCCGCTTTCCCCGGCATAAGGGACGGGGCGCCCGGCCTTAAGCTCGTCGTAGATCATATTCTCCCACTGGTCGATTGAATAATAGGCCCTGAAAAGAGGCTTGGTAGCTTTGTCGTAGCCGAAATAAGTGCGGGCGGCAGTGGCGATGGAGATTTCGCGCGCATCGGAGCCGGCGGCCATGTATCTCGTTTTAAGGGCTTGCCCACAATATTGCATTAGTTCAGCCACGGCATGCTGCTGGGCCTCGGTAGCCTGCACATCAGGAGAGTAGTCAAGGAGCATAGTGTCCCAGTCAAATATATGCGACTGGAGCGGGTCCATAGCTATAACTTTACCCTCGTCGGGCGAAAATTCATATCCCGGGAGTGGCTTACATTCGGCTGTAGGCCATTTGTGGTAATACATTACCTGCGCCATTGCCGTAGCGACACAACCGGTGGGAGCGGTCTGCTCTCCTCCTTTGCCATCGGGGACTGAAGGACAAAATATGTTGTAGGGTTCGGCTTGATACCAGGTGGTAGCGATGAGTGGCTCGATAGCTTCTCCGCTGACGACGGGGGCGTCGCAAGGTTCGATGTCGAGAGATTTCATAGCCTTAATTGCCTCGTCATATCCTTTAAGCCACTGTCGCATATTGTCGGGCATATTATCTGTGTCAAGGCTCCCTGAGTCGGCATAGCCAAGTATCGAATACGCGTTGCTGTCGGCGCCGACAAGGACATATCCGCCGCCGGCAATATTAAATCCATAGAGATTTGCTGCCTGCAGGTCGGCTGAATAAAGCTGCTGCGAACCGGTGCTTTTAGCCTTGATTGCCGTAGAGCCGTTTATGAATTGCTCGGCAATGCGCTGTGCTTCAAGCTCTGAAATGGTTCGTGCGCCAAGCGCGAGTGAAATAATAGCGCAGGCAAAAATTAGGAATGACTTTTTCATGACTATATGGTATTTTCCGACAAATGTAGGCGAATTTGTTTGATACCGCTGTAACAATGTGGGCTGATTTGCAACAATTTGGGCAAAAACCGAAAAACCGTAAAAAAGCGGGGGGAGCAACGCTACTGCCGGTCATCAGGGCACGCACGGAACTCGGAGGGGGTCATGCCGTATTTTTCAACGAAAAGCCTGTGGAAAGTTTGGCGAGAGGAAAAACCACATTCCTGCGAAATCCCTTCGATGGTGTAGTTAGGCTTCGACTTCAATATGGTCACGGCATATTCGAGACGTAGCGAATTGATGTAGTCGGGGAAACCGTTGGCAAACCGCTGGAAAAGCGCCGACAAGTGTTTTGGCGTAATCGCAACCAACGCCGAAGCCTCCTCACGGTTAAAACCATGATGGAGAAACAGCCGCCCACCGACAATTGCCTGGTCGATACGATCGAAAAGCTGCCTTTCGCTATCGGCCTTATCTCCAGCAATTTGAGGCTCAAAGTCGGCAATTCGTTGCATACGTTGCTCATCGTGGGTTTCGGTCAGCTCACGTATCATTGCTGCAGCAATCATATTTTTGCGACTAATCTTCCTATTGTAGTAAAATAACACTGCGACAAATCCTCCAAGAACTAAGAAAAGAATAGCGACAAAGATAAAAATCGTCTTATGGCGGGCCATTTCCTGATGATGCAGCAAAAGCTGAAATTCCAAGTCCTTGTTTTTGTAAAGGGCCGACAGCTCCGACACATTGGATTTGTTTTCACGAATGTAAAGGCTATCGGTCATCGCTTTTATTTGCCATGCCACTTCGAGAGCCCTACGTAAATCTCCTTTACCCTCATAGCAATCGGCTTCATATTTCAGAAGGGTGTTTACATAGTAGCGCGTCAGCGTGTCATTGTCCGAAGCAATGATTTCTTTACTGTCGTTTATCAATCTAAGTGCAGCATCATATTGCTCTGTCTCAATAAGGTAGCATAGCAACAGGCCGCCCCCTTCGGGAGTCTTGCTCCAATTCGTTTCGCTGCATTTCTTAGCGTAGGCTCTTGCCAAGTCACTTTTGTTTGTTTGCAAATAGGCCATTGTGAATAAAGCATATAGCTCGGCACTACGCATGTCAGCCACGCCATGCGGCACATCGGCACAACTTGCCAGAGAGGAGAGCGCGTTTTCGGCTTGATGGAGCACATCGATGGCTTCGGAATTGCGCTCATTGTCAACGAGGACATTAGCCTTCTGACATAGGCCGTAAAGATAATTATCTAATACCGACCAGCTTTTATCCGACCCCGCTAATTCTTCATAGATCGCAATACTGCGGTCAAGAAGTTGAAGCCCCTCGTCCACCGATTCGGTCTCTGAAATAGAAGTACCCATAAACTGCATCATATACGCAGCAGTCTCCCTATCTTCAAGAGCCGTTGCAATCGACAGTCCGTCGATGGCATATTTTATTGCCTCGGCATATCGATTTTGCTTGAAACTGATTGCAGCCAGCTGTTTCAGAGATTTAAGCATGAGCGCGCTATCGCAATATTGCTTAGCATAATCATAGGCCTTGCCGGCTGAAATAATAGCCATATCAGCCATATCCAGCCAATTGTAGTAAATGAGAGCCCTCATACCATTGATGTCGGCCAACGACATTGTCTGTTGCTTTTCAGCGCTGTCGAGCAGCTCAAGGGCCCTACGTGGCTCGGAGGCTCCAATGCTACCAATATATTCAACAGTGTAGCAGCTGTCGGCCGAATTATCAGCTTCGCCTACTCCTTTAGAGGAACAGGATGAGAATATGGCGAAAAGGAGCAATACTGATAGAAACAACGGGTATTTATACATAACAAAAAAATAAAAGCGAATATAGCGAAAAACCGATAAATGAAAAAATAATGTGGGGAAAACTTCGAGCAAATAGCATCGCGATTGCCTATCGTAGAATTGAGTGAAAGCATAATGCCGGATTATATCACGCGATTTTATTCGGCTAATTTTCAATGCGTTCCCTAATTATTACATCATAAATCCCTTTTTGCGACACTAAAAATACACGAAAATGCGCATATTGCTACAATGTTACAACGGGCACGACGCTTGAAAATGGATGCAAAAACATAAATTTGCTCAATCTAAAAAATATTAACCTATAAAAATAGACTAACATGGACTTTAAAAAACTATTCCGCCCATTTGCAGTATTGGCAGCAGTAAGCCTTGTTTCATTCTCATTCACATCATGCGGTGACGACGATGAAGAGGGTGGCGATACTCCCGCAGAGGGTAAAAATCCGAAATCAGCAATGGCATCTTACAAGTTTGAAGCATCTCAGGACATGATCGATTTGCTCGATATTACCATATCATACGTCGACAAAGGTGAAATCAAAACTGAGAAAATGACTTCAACGACATGGTCGGCAACAGCCAAAGGAGATGTATTGCCCGCGACATTCGGCTACAAAATCCACATGAAAGTGAAAGATAATGCCGATTTCAG
>JAQXRH010000004.1 GCA_029218425.1 Bacteroidales bacterium
CACATCTCTCACCTCGCTCCGATATATCTCTATCTCATACCACGGCACGAATACTCCACGCTTATCGCTCTCCCCTTTCTTCGCTCGCAACCACTCTTTATGGAAATAATTCCCTACCCCATTCGCCGTGCTCTCCAACACTATCATCGTCAACGGCGTCGAATTGATACCACCACACACTGCCCTGATAAACTCCCCTGGCGTCGACTGTGTAGTGTCTTTCCAAAACGCCACCTCCGACAGATGCGCCATCGCATAGTCATTCCCTCGCACCGCATCCTGGTTCTCACTCGACCCTACCGTCACTTTGCAACCCCTCCCCTGTATCACTCGCGTGTTCAACGTCCGCTCAAACGGCTTAAACGATGCCCCCTCATCGCCGTCCCAATACTCCTTCGGATACCTCTCAAGCATCTTCGTAAACATCCCGCGTATCAGCGCCGCCGTATCCTTCACATGTGCACATATCAGCGAATTCCAATTCCTCTTCTGCGTTATCTGTATCCACGCCATATACAACTGCACCAACGTCGACCCTCCCCACTGGCGAGCCTTCAATATTATCATACGCAACGGTCGCCCGGCCACCCTGTCTGCCTCAAGCTCCCCAAGAACCCGCCGCTGTGGCGCATTCAACACAAACGGTATGTCATCCCCACTCGTCTTATCCTTTATCACAACACACTTCGCCGCCCAATACTCAAAATCATACCTGCACCGCAACTTCACCCAATCCCCCTTACTCCTTATCTTCCCATAACTCTTATCGCGCTTCATCGCCTTCGGCACATACACCTGACCATCATTCCACTCCCGCGACGCTACCCGCTCCCTATCACCAACACATCCTATCCCCCGTATCGGATCATACTTCCTTACCAACAACCCATTCCTCCGCCTATTCTCCTCCTTCAACTCCTCAACCCACGTCCCCTCAACCACAGCCTTAGCCACATCATCACCCTTAGCCTCCACAGCTCCATTCACAGCCATTCCAACCTTATCCTCTACCATACCTGCATTCATCTCTTCCATATCCTTATCCTTCATAATCATCTCCATCTACCGCAAAATTACACCGCCCCCACCCCCAAAATGCGTCAAAATCATACACTCCCCCCAAAAAATCCCACCCGCCGCCTTGGTCCTGTGTAGAGGCTTTAGCCTCGCCCCCATCTCGCCCCCATCCCGCTCCACCTCGCCCCCATCTCGCCATTCCTGATTCATCTCGATTAATCCTGATTATTCTCGATTAATCGGGATTATTCCCTATAAATCGCCCTCCCATCGCCCTGTCCCACCATGCTTGGTTCTGTGTAGAGGCTTTAGCCTCGTCCGCCCCACTTCCATGCTACATTTGTGTTATATTTTTCCACATGGCGCATATTTTTCAAAAAATGGCGCAAACGTTGCATTCCCTTTTGTTTTATATTGCGATTTTTGTAACCGCAATACCATACCATAATTCCCGACACAATTACAATTCATCATAAGTCAAACCTAATTTTTTTACAACATGAAAAAATTTACCAAAAATCTAATGCTCGTTGCTGCTGTCGCTTCTTCTTTGACAGCCAGCGCTGAAGCTAACTGGCAACTCTACCCGGGTTCCGTTGATTTCAAAGTTGCTGCACAAGCAAGTTGCGGCATCATGGGCGACTTCAACAACAATGACCACCTCGACATCTACTACAGCGGTCATGGCGTAAACCCAATCTACGACCACCCCGGAACACTCAGCTGGCAAGCATCTTCCAACATGCTCTACAACAACGGTGACGGCACTTTCACCGAAGACATCATCTCTACCGAAGGCAAAGGTGAATACTTCGACATCACCGACGAAAGTGGCAATGTCATCGGTCAAGGCGAATACTACCAGTACGTCGATCCAAAACACGGCATCTGGCCCGCTACCTACCCCCACTTCGCTACTATTGACTACAACAACGACGGCCTCCTCGACCTCCTCGTCGCAGGTAAGAAAAACAATGACTGGGCCGCTAACTACTTCGACAGAATCCCCGAACAAATGCGCACTTCCTGCAATATGGGCGAATTCTGCATGGTTCTATATAAGAATAACGGCGACGGGACTTTCTCTATCGAACCCAACTGCAACCTTCCTTTCGTTGTGCCCGACCGTAACAATGGAAACGCCAACTTCTTCAATACTATTGCTTGGGGCGACTACGACCACGACGGCTTCGTCGACCTCGCTTTCTGCGGCCTTACCGCTAATTCCGAACCCGGCGAACCCAACCGCATCGCTCAGCTCTGGCGCAACATCGACGGTACCGGTAGCTTCCAACAAATGAACATCGCCGAAACTTGGGGCGGCGCTTGGACCGACGCCGTTACCGAAGGTGAAGGCGACGAAAAAGTCGAAGTGATCCCCGCTCGCGAAATGGAAGGCTGGTTCCTATTCCTCTCTGGCAACGTTACTATGGCCGACATTAACAACGACGGATGGCTCGACCTCGTATTCGACGGATGGGCCAACAAAGTCAGCGACGGCATCTACGAAGGCGGCTCCAACGGTCGCGTCTATCTCAACGTCGACAACGGCGAAGGCGGACGCAAATTCATCGATGTAACCGAACGTAATGGCGCTTTCTACCTTACCCGCGCCGGCAGCACTCAGCTCGTCGACCTTGACAACGACGGTTACCTCGACCTCATCAACGGCGGTTATGGCGACCACGGCCTCGGCTGGAAAACGCTCTTCTTCCACAACAACCTCGGCGACGACACGACTATCGAAAATACCAAAATCTTCGACTACGGCGACTCTATGTCGGCCTACGGTCTCCCCGAAGAAGAATGCATGAAACTCGCCTTCAGAGACTTTGACGGCGATGGTATCCTCGACGTTATCTACGTCGGCAAGAGAGACGAAAAAACTTACTACGGCGACCTCGGCAGCACTTACACCGAAGGCGTTGCTTTCCCCATCCGCGGCTTCAACGGTGAAGATGGCGGCGAAACTTTCGGCGACCTCAACGGCGACGGCCTTTGCGAACGCTTCCAAAACGGCTACTGCTGGGTACACGACAATGCTGAAATGGACGGCACCAACTACCGCGAAATTCTCGGCTGTGGCGACTGGGCCTTCGGTAAATTCTTGTGGTACAACACTACTGAAACCGAAATCGTTGCTCCCGCTGCTCCCGCCAATGTTACTACTGCCATCAACGAAGATGACCATACTATCACTGTAACTTGGGAAGACGCCGACGCTTACGACAACCCCAACTGCGCTTACAATGTCGTTGTCGTTTCTCCTTCTGGTAAGGTTATCGCCAACCTCCCCGTTAACCCCGAAACTGGCTTCATCAAAGTCGCTGAAAACAAAAACATCGCTGTTCGTCCCGGCGTACAGTCTTACACCATCGCCTACAACGAAATCGGCGAATACAAAGCCGGTGTACAAACCGTCAGCCTCATCAACGAGAAATTCTCCTCTATCGCTTGGGGTAACACTGTAGTAGCTGGCGTTGAAGGTATCTCCAACGACAACGCCGACAATCAATTCTCCGTTTCTATCAACGGCGAATACATCACCGTTAACGCTACGTTCGACGACTACGCTTACGTTTACGACGTACTTGGACGTCCCCTCGCTGTTGGCAAAACCAACACCGCCCTCTACGTCCCCGAAAAAGGCATCATCATCGTCCAGCTCCGCGGCGAATCTGTTAAAGTTGTCAAATAACACCCCACAAAAAATTGCATAGACCAAACAACAACAACCTATAAGGTTCCCAACCACAGAAAGAGGGTAGCTCACCGAGCCACCCTCTTTCCTTTTATAACACCCCCACCAACCTACCCCCATCCCCCAAATTGCGCCCCCGCCATGGTCCCGTGTAGAGGCTTTAGCCTCGCCCATCGCTCCTCGCCATCGCTCCGCCATTTCATGCCCATCCGCCATCCTTGATTCCTCTCGATTAATCTCGATAAATCCCGATAAATCTCGATTATTCCCGATTAATCGGGACTATTCCCTATAAATCATTCCCCCAATTGCGCCCCCGCCCTCGGCTCCCGTAGGAGGCCGATTTAAATCACCCAGCCTCGTCCCGGTCCACCATGCTTGGTTCTGTGTAGAGGCTTTAGCCTCGTCCCTCGCTGCCCCGCCCATCTCGCCGATTTACGCCCCCCTATTTCCCTATTTTTTTGGGCATTTGGCAGTAATTATGTAAATTTGCGTGTCAAAAAACCAACCAATATGAAAATTGCACTTATAGGGTACGGCAAAATGGGCCGTATGATCGAAAATATCGCAATCCAACGCGGGCACCAAATCGTGGCCAAAATCGACGTCAACAACCTGCAGGATTTCGACTCCCAAGAATTCCTCTCCGCCGATGTCGCTATCGAATTCACCACTCCCGCAACTGCCGTCGCCAACTATGAAAAAGCCTTCAAAAGAGGTATCCCCGTAGTTTCCGGCACTACTGCATGGGGCTCTATCGACGACATCCGCCAAATGATCGACCATTACAACGCCACTTTCTTCTGGACTTCCAATTTCAGCGTCGGCGTCAACATCTTCTTCGCCGTAAACCGATTCCTCGCTCGCATCATGAACCACTTCCCGCAGTATCACCCCGAAATGATGGAAATCCACCACATCCACAAACTCGACCACCCCAGCGGTACTGCTAAAACCCTCGCCGAAGGCATCATAGCCGAATCCAACCGCATCGACAAATGGGCCGAAACTCCCGCCGGCGACGATACCCTCGTCATCAACCACCGTCGCGAAGGTGAAGTCCCCGGCACTCATATCATCGACTGGAAATCGCCCGTCGACTCTATCTCCATTAGCCACATCGCAAACTCCCGCGAAGGCTTCGCTCTCGGTGCCGTAATCGCCGCCGAATACACTCAAGGCCGCCATGGCATCCTTTCAATGGACCAACTCATGGGCGACCTCCTCAAATAATCACAACTCCCTCCCATCCTTCTATCATGACCCATAACACCAACATCTCAGCCTCCGATAAGCTGAAAGCTTTATTATCAAGATTTTCCGCAAGCCTTAAGGCTCGTACCTCCGGCATCAAAACTACCCGCTGGATACGTTTCGGCGTCGTCGCCGCACTTTGGATCGGATTCTCCATCTGGATGGAAAATGCCTGGCTATTGCTCGCCCTTTTCCTCATCTTCGACATCTACATCTCCGGATATATCCCTTTCACCTGGTGGAAACATAGCAAAAACCGTGCCGTCAGGGCTGTCATGTCTTGGGTCGACGCTATCGTCTACGCCCTGATTCTGGTCTATTTCATCTTCAATTTCATCGGGCAAAACTACTCCATCCCATCATCCTCTCTTGAAAAAACTCTCCTCACCGGCGACTACCTCTTCGTCAACAAACTGACCTACGGCCCGCGTGTCCCCATGACTCCCATCCACTTCCCGCTGGTTCACAACACTCTCCCTATCCTCAACTGCAATAGCTACCTCGAATGGCCTCACGTCAAATACCACCGCCTCAAAGGCTTCCGAAACGTGGAATCGGGCGACATCGTGGTCTTCAATTTCCCAGCCGGCGACACCGTAATGTCCAAAATGCCAAACCCCGACTACTACCAACTCGTGGCACTTCACGGATACGCTGCCGTCAACAACCCCGCTAACAAAGCCGTCTTCGGCGAAAAAATCACCCGCCCCGTCGACCGCCGCGAAAACTACGTGAAACGTTGCGTCGGTCTCCCAGGACAACGCCTCAAAATCATCGACGGCGAAATCTTTATCAACGGCATCAAGCAACCAATGCCTCAACATGCCCAATTCGCCTACTATGTCACTACCGACGGTTACCACCTGCCCACATCTTTCTTCGACGACCTCGATATCGCTATCGACGACCGCATCTCTCTCAACGTCCCCAAAGGATATCCCCCTGTCTACCGTCTCCCCCTCACCAACGATATGCTCGACATCGTTAAATCCAACCCCCATGTCGTCGACGTCGAACGTGAACCCGCCGAAAACGATCCCCTCCACCTTTTCCCATTCGAAATCGCTGACCGCGAAGGCTGGACTCGTGCCGACTATGGCGGCCCCGACGGCATCCTGATTCCACAAAAAGGCATGACCGTCGCCCTCAACCTCGACAACTGGCTCCTCTACCAACGCGCCATCCGCGTCTACGAAGACAACCCCTCCGCTACATGGAAAAACAGCAAAGTCTACATCAACGGTAGCCCTACCGACTCCTACACCTTCGCCATGGACTACTACTTCATGATGGGCGACAACCGCGATTACTCGCAGGATTCGCGCTTCTGGGGATTCGTGCCCGAGGACCACATCGTAGGCTCGCCCATGTTCGTAATCGCCTCGCTCGACGTGGACCGCGGCCTCTTCGGCGGTGGCTTGCGCTGGAACCGCTTCTTTATCGACGCAAACCCCGACAAATGAGCGACTTACCGCTGACGGTCATGCCGGTGCGCCTCTTTGCGCCCATCGGCTACTACATGGCATTGGCGCAGCAGCAGCGCGTGGTGGTTGACACCGCCATGCCCTTCGACAAACGCGCCAAGGCCGTACACCGTTACGACATCGTCGACACCCAAGGCCGCTGCCAACTCACCGTGCCCATCAACCGTCCGCACTCCGGCTCGCCCACCGACCGCCCGCTGTGGACCGATGCCACCGTTTCGCGCCACGGCCAATGGTGGCGCCTGCATCGCACCGCTCTGGAATCCGCCTACGGCCGCACACCCTTCTTCGAGTACCTCATCGACCGCTTCGACACCGTGCTCTGCGACCCCGCCGACCCCGCCGCCGCGCCCAACGTGGTGGAACTCGCCCGCCGCGCCGACGCCCTCATCCGCCCCCTGCTCCTGCTCGACACCCCGGTGGAATGGCGCCCCCTCACCACCGAAGAAGCCGACGCTATCGACCTGCGCCGCGCCGACTTCACCCTCACCGCGCCCCAGCCCTACTGGCAAGTGCGCCAATCCAAACTCGGCTTCCAACCCAACCTCTCCATCCTCGACGCCCTCTTCAACCTCGGCCCCGAAGCCGCCCTCCTCCTTCCCCACCGCCTCCATCTTCGCTAAAGCTCACAGCCGTTACAAAAAAGCGGGGCCGGCCGTGGTGCGGTTCGGTGGAGTAGCCTTGCGCCTTGCTGCGGGGTCTGCGGAAGCCGAGCTGCCGTGCGTGTCATTGTGCAAATTTTTGTAAAAAAGTGAATCTCAAAATGTTTTTTGGTCAAAGTAGGGGTAAATCTCAATTTGTTTGACTTTTTCGCTCTTAGCTATTAGCTAACACACTGTTTATCAATACGTTATCATTACTGCAAAAAAATGAGGGGATGGGGCGTTAGCGGGGAAGGAGCAGGGCGGCTTCGGGGCCGAGGTTGAAGAGGGCGTCGAGGATGGAGAGGTTGGGTTGGAAGCCGAGTTTGGATTGGCGCACTTGCCAGTAGGGTTGGGGGGCGGTGAGGGTGAAGTCGGCGCGGCGCAGGTCGGCAGCAGCGGCGACAGGCTTGGCAATAGCCGCGGCGACAGACTTGGCAGCTATATCCGGCTCGGCAGTGGCCACTGCGGTTGGCTCGGCGGCGATGGCGGTGGCTTCTTGAGTGGTGAGGGGGCGCCATTCCACCGGGGTGTCGAGCAGGAGCAGGGGGCGGATGAGGGCGTCGGCGCGGCGGGCGAGTTCCACCACGTTGGGCGCGGCGGCGGGGTCGGCGGGGTCGCAGA
>JAQXRH010000005.1 GCA_029218425.1 Bacteroidales bacterium
TATTGTGAGCTTTCTCATATAAAATTCTCCCGTATTGTAACTTGTAAAATTACGTAGAAAATTGAGAACTCTGCCCTCTATGGATTGAAAAATCGACCAAAATTAACTATAATTAACAATTTAATGTGGTTTACGGATAGAGGCGCGGCGCTGCCGCTCGGATAGCGATGGCTTGTGTAGTTGGTGCGGGGGAAAGTCGGTGGGTGTAAATCGGCGTCGCTCCGGACGCCCGAGGCCGGTGGCGACTGTTACCCCGCACGCCAGTCGCTGCGCTCCCTTCGGCGTACGGGGCTCCTAATAATCGGCGTCCGCCGGACGCCTGCGTGGCGGTGGAGTGGTGGCGGTAAATCGGCGTCGCTCCGGACGCCCGAGGCCGGTGGTGACTGTGACCCCGCACACCTCGGTCGCTGTAGCTCCCTCGGCGTACAGGGCTACGAATAATCGGCGTCCGCCGGACGCCCACGTGGCGGTGGAGTGGTGGCGGGTCGGTGTTTTTTTGGGTGGCTGTTATGTGGTTGGATTTGAAGGTGTTATATGGTTATTGTGGTGCCATCGACGGCAATTTTGACGTTGTCGGGGAGTGTTGGTGCAATATCGGTGTAGCGTCCGAGGTCATGGCTTATATGAGTGAGATAGGCGATACGTGGTTTGACGACGGCGATTATCTCCAAAGCCTGAGAGAGGTTGATGTGGGAGATGTGCTCTTTGTGGCGTAGGGCGTTGATTACCAGGGTGTCGATGCCGGAGATGGCGTTGATGGTGTCGTTAGGGATCACTTTGGCATCGGTGATATAAGCCAAGTTGCCAATTTTGTAGCCCAGGATGTCGAGCATATAGTGCTTGATGGGCAGTGGAAGGATTTCCAAGCCGTTGATAGAGAACGGTTTCATCGGCTGGATGACATGGGGGTGCAGCACCGGGGCTCCGGGATAGGGGTGCTCGGCAAAGCAGTAAGGCACCTTATGCCGCAGGTCGTCGATGTCGGCATGTTGGGCGTAGATATCGAAGCCATCGGGATAGCAGTAGGGGCGCAAGTCGTCAATGCCCCCGACATGGTCGTAGTGGGTGTGGGTGATGAGGAGCGCATCGAGTTCCGGCGAGTCGGCGGCGAGGATTTGCTGACGGAAGTCGGGACCGGCGTCGATAAGGATATTGTTGTCGCCGGCAGAGAGCAGGGCCGAGGCGCGTAGACGATGGTCGCGCGGGTCGGTAGAACGGCAAGTGGCGCAATTGCACCCTATAGAAGGCACACCGGTCGAAGTGCCGGTGCCGAGAAATCTGAGTTGCATTGTTGATAAAGAGATTGGCGTGTTGAGAAAAATGCTTAAAGAATAGCGGATGTCAATTTCAGAGGAGATAACTTAATGGATTTCAGAGAGGATGCCGTCGACAAATACGATGTACATGCCGTTGTCGCAGGCCCACCCTTCGAAATAGCTGCCGCCGTTGTGCCATTTTCTGATGTCGCGAGGGGAACCTAAGGCCAAGTGGCACTCAATGGTAGTCATGCCGGGAGCGACACGCGAGTTGACTATGTTGTCCCACACGGCATCGGAAATAGCGGGGTAGCGAAGTCGGGGGTCGTTGATTTCGAATAGCCGGTCGAAGTTGCGAGTAGCGCTGCGAGCCGTGCCTACGGTCATGGCCACCGAAGAAAGGTTGCCCAAGTCGTCGGAGATGTCGACGCGGAGCGGATAGTCGGCATTGCCGGGCATCACGTTGCAAATGGTAGCGGCGACCAGTTTACGGCCACGCGAGGTGATGTTGAGGAGGCTGTCGACGCGAATTGGCGACACTATGTAATACTTTTTGCCGAGGAGCACGTGCCGTGCATTGTCGACCATGTCGAGGTCAACGCTCAGGGGTAGCGTAGTGTTGTCGGGAACTTCGGCCGCTTTCATTCCCATCTTGTAGCGTAGAGCCTCGGTGGTACTGTCGGAGCCATATTTATGGAAAGAGAGCACCGACACCGAGTCGCCGGTGAATGACACCTCGTCGGCGAGCGAGTCGAACACCAGGATGTCGCCCGGAGCGAGAGCCGGTTCGCGTTCGAAGAGGAGGGAAAGCTTTGCGTCGGCGACCAAGAACCTGCGACCTTGCGACCATTGGGTAATGGGGGAAGGGGAGAGCTTGTCGGCGATTTCGACTTCGGCATTGGAGGCCGGGACCACGCGTTCGACGTCCTTTGAGGTGATGCGAGGCGTGCTTTCAATGCCAGTGAAACAGCTTGACAGGGAGAGCAGGCAGCATGCCGCAATGAATATGGAAGGGGCTATTCTCACTCTGTAGTCGGGGTTAAGCCAAGATTATAGTAAATGAAAGAATAGATGTCGGCGTACTCGTCGATGACCTTGCTGATGGGTTTCCCGGCCCCGTGCCCGGCCTTAGAGTCGATGCGTATCAGTTTGGGCTTGTCGCCGGTGTTGGCGGCTTGCAGTACGGCGGCATATTTGAAAGAGTGGGCAGGCACTACACGGTCGTCGTGGTCGGCGGTAGTGACAAGGATAGCGGGGTAGGGCGTGCCGTCGTTTTTGATGTTGTGCATTGGGGAGTAGGAGTAGAGGTACGCAGCCATTTCAGCCGAATCGTCGGAGCGGCCGTAGTCGGAGGCCCAGTTCCAGCCGATGGTGAACAGGTGGTAGCGCATCATGTCCATGACGCCCACTCTCGGGATGGCGACGGCAAAGAGGTCGGGACGCATGTTGACGCAGGCGCCAACGAGCAGTCCGCCATTGCTACCGCCCTCGATGACAATACGTTGGGGCGAGGTGTAACCTTCGTTGATGAGGAAAAGGGCCGCGGCGATGAAATCGTCGAACACGTTTTTCTTCTGTAGCTTAGTGCCGGCTTCGTGCCACGAGTCGCCGTATTCCGAGCCGCCGCGCAGGTTGGCTTCGGCGTAGATGCCGCCATTTTCGAGCCATGTGAGGCGGTTGGGAGAGAAAGCCGGACCGAGAGAGATGTTGAAGCCGCCGTAGCCGTAGAGGTACACCGGGTTGCTGCCGTCGCGTTTGATGCCCTTCTTGTAGGTGAGGTGGATATGCACCGGAGTGCCGTCGAGCGAGGGGTAGAACATCTCTTCGGTGACGTAGTCGTCGGGGTTAAATCCCGGCACGGAAGCCCGTTCAATAAGGGAGCTTTCACCTGAAGCGAGGTCGTATTTATAGTGCGCCCAGGGTAGCAAGTAGTTGGTCACGGTGTAGTAGACTTCGTCGTGGTGGCGAGAGCTTGAGAATGCGGCGTTGGCGATGGCCGGCATCACAATTTCGCGCAGTAGATTGCCGTTGCGGTCGAAGAGGGCAGGGTGGGAAGAAGCGTCGCGTTTGTAGTTGACTATCAGGTAATCACCGGCCATCTGAACGGCGGCCATCACGGCATCGCCTTCGGCAATCAGTTCTTTCCAGTTTTCGCGGCCCGGGTTGCTTACCGGGGCTGTCATGAGTTTGCCGTTGGGCGCGTCGGCGGTGGTGGTGAAATAGATAGTGTCGTCAACGACGTCGATGAGGTTGATGGTGACATCCTGCGACGGTTCCATGATTTTCCAGTCCGCTGTTGGGTCGTTTAGGTCTTTCACCTTAATAGCTTCGCCAAAACCTTGGCCGCCAGCTAAAAGGAAAATGTAGTGGCTGCCTTCGGGAACGAAAGCGCTATGGAAATACAGCGGGTGCTCCTTATCCTCGTAGAACAGGACGTCGTCGGTTTGGGGAGAACCGATTTTGTGGTAATAGATGCGGTGGTTTTGGTTGGCGTTGGAAAATTCCTTGCCGGCTTCGGGAGCGGGGTATGCGCTGTAGAAGAAGCCGTCGCCGTGCCATTGCGCACCGGTGAACTTGGCCCATTTGATATGGTCGGGCAGCAGTTCCTTTGTTTCGGTGTCGAGGATGAAGATTTCCGACCAGTCGGAGCCGCTGCGGCTTATGGTGTAGGCAGTGAACTTGCCGTCGGGCGACATAAACACGCCGGTGAGAGCCACTGTGCCGTCGTCGCTGAGCTTGTTTGGGTCGAGAAATACTTCGGCATTCCCGTTGATAGAGTCCTTGCGGTAGAGGATGGATTGGTTCTGCATGCCGGAGTTCTCGTAGAAGTAGTACCGGCCATCGTTCTCCTTGCTTGGCAGCCCTGATTTTTTGAAATTTTGGAACGAAGCGATGCGTTCGCGCAGCTTGTCGCGGAAAGGTATCTTTGAGAGATATTCGTTGGTGATGCTACGTTGGGCATCGACCCATTGGAGGGTGGCTGCAGCGGTGTCGTTTTCGAGCGGGCGGAAAGAGTCGGTCACTTCGATGCCGAAATAATTGTCGGTAACAGCGCCGGTGGGGGCTGCGGGGTATTGGATATTGTTGTTGGCGAAGGCGCAAGAAGCCGCAGTGATAGCCATTGTCGTACAAAAAATATGGGCTTTTTTCATTGTGAGAGGGGGTAGGTAGAAGTTATTGGATGGGGTCAACGATTTTGAAGGGGGAGGCTTCGGGGTAGAAGACGCCGCTGCGCAAGTGGGTGTAGATGCGATAGCAGGCGTAGGCGTCGAGAGCGGCATAGGCTTGCTGCGCATCGGTGAGCACGTCGGCTTCCCAGTTGGTGAGCCGTTGTCCTTTTGAAATACGTTGGTTGAAAATTATGGCATAGACTTTTTGGAGAGAGTTGTCGGCGATGTCGTAAGCCTTGACGTAGGTTTGCAGTTCGAGCACATTGGCGGGATTGAGTTCTTGAAGAGCCGACAGCGAGTTGAGGTCGTCTTTAATGGAAAGGCCCACCTTGAGCACCGATTCGCACTCCATTAGCTCCTTAATCTCCGGGGTGAGGCCGGTGCGGTTAAGACGAATCAAGAAACATTCATCGGCGGTAGACAGTTGGAGCAGGGCCACCTTGTGGGGGTTGCCTTTATGAAAAGAAGGCCGTGTCTCCGTGTCAAAGCCGATGATAGGCTGATTAAGTAAATATTTGATAGCTTTGCGACAATCCAACGGCGAGTTGATAACGATTATACGCCCGTCAAACATCGCTTGAGGCATTTCGGCTATCGCTTCCTTTGAAATTCCTAACATTATAAATACTCTCCTTGTGCACCGCAAAATTACAGAAAATAATAGATAGGCGCAACTGATAAATGCTAAAAAACGACAAAATGAGGGAGTGGCGGCCACGGCCCTATCATTGAGATTGCAACGCAATATTAAATGAAAGAGCCGTGATGGGATCATTAATAATCGTAAGAATTTGACGCACAACCGAGAAAAAATAGTAAATTTGTAAACGAATCCAATTACGCAACCAGTGGTTGCGCAATTAGGTCAATACAATTTCGCACTTCCCATAAAACATTTATCATGGGCGCATAACCTCATACT
>JAQXRH010000006.1 GCA_029218425.1 Bacteroidales bacterium
GCATGACCATTGAGATTACAGATACATACGCCGGCACCGAGAATGGCCTTGACAAAGTGTTGACCGCAAATGCCGGTGAGAGCTATCGAATCAACACAAATCTATTTGGACATTATTTCGACGGCACTTATCTCTATGCCTCTACTATGGGCAACAGTGGCTCATCTAAGAACACTTTCAATGAAGATAAAAAATCTGAACCCGGGAGCGATAACGATTCTGACTTCAACCAGGAAGATTGGGTAGCTATCTCTGGCTTGACTTCCGACTTTGTGGGAAAGGAAATTGAAAGTGGCAACATTGCAACTGTAGTTTCCAACAACGAATATCCGATAATCTCATTCCCGGAAGGCACCGTCTCCACTAAAGATAATAGCATGAGCTACAACGCATACCGCGTGGCTAATTTCAATATCTATGCAGACAATGATGAGGTGAGAAACATTTGGCTCGTGGCTCCGCAGCCTGCTGAATATTGTTCCCTTACAGGGTATATGAGTGCGGAGGATATAAACTCTGAGGAGGGCTATTTCGTTCTCCGGTCTGCACAGCAAGCTGCAGCACCTCTTACAATGAAGGCATATTACGACCCTGCTACTCTCAATTTAGGTGATAGCGGATGGCGTTCTTTCACGGGTATTGTGTCGAAAGATGGCGATGCTTTGAAATTCACAGCATTGGCAAAATTAGATATTCCTACAGGCATTGAGGATGTAGATGCCGGCCAAGCACGCATATTTGCTTCAAACGGCAACATCAATGTGGTTGCCGAGGCACAAACCTCAATCGTAGTTTACTCCGCAAATGGTCTGCTCGTCGCTTCATTAGAAGCCTCAAACGCATCAGTCGCCGTAACCCCAGGTTTCTATATTGTCAAAGTTGGCAACCAATTAACAAAACTCGCAGTGAAATAGTCCCTGAATTTCATTATCCCAAAAAGAGGCTGTGGCGCAGCCTCATATTTTGCAATATGTTGAAAAACATAAAACAAAGCCCTGACTTTCACAAGCCGGGGCTTTGTCATGTCAAAAAGTATGTAACTTTGTGACAAAATAATAAACTAAATGTCAACGAAGTTACATACAAAATCTTTCAGTAACAACGACACATACTGTTTTGCTTTTCTTTGACACTTGGTGGCGTAAATATGCTGATGCACAGTGCGTTATGTGCCGTACATTTGTAGTATAAAAGTCAGAGATGTAGCTGTTTATAGGGCCGCGACTTTGCCGCTTTTTTCCTCCCCATGGCTTGACTGCGTGGGGATGGCTCAATAATCTCAACTTGGTATTACAATGCAAAAATGTCGATTAGCAAAGTACAATGCTCTGCATGTTTTCAATGTCAAGTTTTACTTCCATATCAAGAGCATTGAAGATTCTACGTAGGGTTGACAGACGCAGATTGACTCCCTTTTCAATACTGCATATTCTTGCTCTTTTAACACCAATGCGTTCTCCAAGTTGCTCCTGAGTTAGGTTCTTTGATTCTCTTGCCCTACGAATAGCAAGGCCAACGAGGTAGTCCTCAACTTTAGCATCGTAGGCGTCACGTTCAGGAGTGCCTTTTCCCCCAAGTGTCAGGTCGAGAGCTTCCTCGTGGGTGTATACTTTCATCTTCTCCATTTCATCATTCAGGTTAGCGTTCATAATACTTTTTCATTAACTCTTCGGCTCTCTTTATCTCATTAGACGGAGTCTTTTGCTTCTTCTTTACAAACCCATGAGTCGCGATTACAAGAGCTTTCGTATCTTTATCCCAAAATGCGAGTAGTCTATATGCCATGCCTTGATAGCGTGTGCGAAACTCCCAGATATTGTCAGTCAGCTTCTTGAATAACTCATTATTGATTTCATACTGAGACCTCATTATGTCGTATAGAATTTTGTCTTTAACCTTAACATCAAGAGTATTAATGAATTGAATCGCATCTTCAAGATACCTGACCTCAAATCTTTTACTTGGATACATAATGGGTAAAATTTTAATGCAAAGATAGCTATTTGTTTTGTTATAACAAAACAAATAGGCAAAAAATCAGCCAATGATCTTTCTTTGACACTTTGTGGCGTAAATATGCTGATGCACAGTGTATTATTGAGTGTTGGGACGGGTGGTGGTTGGTGGGGCGTCAGCAAAAAAAGAGGATTTCTCGTGGTGAGAAATCCTCTTTGTGGTACCCCGGAGCAGAATCGAACTGCTATCAAAAGTTTAGGAAACTTCTATTCTATCCGTTGAACTACCGGGGCTTTCTATGTCGGGGGGCTCGTGGCGCGAGCACCTTGTGTATGGCGTGGCGCGGGCCGTTATCGTTGTGCAAAGTTACGGTTTATCTGCGACAATAGCAAATGAAACTGTAGGCCAATCCGCTTTTTTGGTCGGTTGCCCATTGGCTTTCAGTCACTTTCGCCCAGTCGGCTTCGTTGAAAGTGGGGAAATGGGTGTCGGCATCGGGGGAGTCGGCGTCGATTACCGTTAGCTCCATGCGTTGCGCTATGGCTATGGCTTGGCGGTAGATCTCGCCTCCGCCTATGATGAATACTTCTTCACCGGCGGCCATTGCCAAGGCTTGTTCCAGAGAGCCGGCCGTCTCTATGCCTGGAGCCGCGTAGTCAGGTTGCCGCGTTATCACTATGTTGCGGCGGTCGGGGAGGGCTCCTTTGGGCAATGATTCAAAAGTCTTGCGCCCCATCACTATGGTATGGCCCGTGGTCAACGCTTTGAAATGGCGCATGTCTTCTCTGATGTGGAAGGCCAAATCGCCATTACGGCCTATCGCGCCGTCGCGACCTACTGCTGCTATTATCGTCACCATATCCTTGTCGGTTTTCTTACACTTACTCTTAACTTACACTTACCTCTCCGCTCTCCGCTCTTACACCGATACATCGGCTTTGATGTGGGGGTGCGGATCGTAGTCGACGAGTTGGAAATCCTCGTATTTGAAGTCGAAAATGCTTTTTACGTCGGGATTAATCAGCATGCGGGGCAGCTTGCGCGGTTCGCGGGTAAGCTGCAAGCGAGCCTGGTCGAAATGGTTTTTGTAGAGATGGGCATCGCCGAGGGTGTGCACGAAGTCGCCGGCTTCAAGTCCGGTCACTTGCGCCACCATCATCAGCAACAGGGCGTAGGAAGCGATGTTGAAGGGCACGCCCAAGAACGTGTCGGCCGACCGCTGGTAAAGCTGCAGCGACAGGCGTCCGTCGGCCACATAGAATTGGAAGAATGCGTGGCATGGCGGCAGTTTCATCGAGGGGATGTCGGCCACGTTCCATGCGCTCACTATGATGCGCCGCGACGAGGGATTGTTCTTTATCTGGTCGATAGCGTCGGATATCTGGTCGATAAACGAGCCGTCGTAGGCTGGCCACGAGCGCCACTGGTAGCCGTAGATATGCCCCAAATCGCCATTCTCGTCGGCCCATTCGTTCCATATCCTTACGCCGTGCTCTTGCAGATATTTCACGTTGGTGTCGCCTTTGAGGAACCATAGCAGTTCGTAGATTATCGACTTGAGGTGCAGCTTCTTGGTGGTGAGCAGCGGGAAGCCGTCGGCAAGATTGAACCGCATCTGATAACCGAACACCGAACGGGTGCCAGTGCCCGTGCGGTCATCTTTGTCGGTGCCGTGGGTCAGTATATGGTCGAGAAGGTCGAGATATTGTTTCATAAAATGGTAAAACTGAAAATGGTCAAACTGATTTCATGTGGCAAAATTGCATAGAATTATCGAAATATGCAAGTTTTGGAGATAAACGCGAGGCTGGCATGGGGCGCTTGTGGGCTCTATTTGATGGCGATTTTGGTGGTGAGGGGTCGAACGTCGGGGGCGGTGCCTCTCACTATATAGATGCCTGGGAGGAGCGAGGCGGTGGAGAGTGAGCCTTGCATTGAGGCTACTTTTTGCCCGGCGGCGTTGTAGATTGTCCAGCTGGCTTGGTCGTTGAGCGTCAATGTGTTGCCGTCGAGGGATATTTCGTCGGCCGATGCTGGGTCGTAGCCTATCATGTTGTCCATCCAGGGGATGCGTTGGTTGATGTAATTCTTTACCCAAGCGATTTCGCCATCGTAGGAGCCGGCCACCTGGGGATTTTCGTGCACAGCTTGGTTCAGTATGTCCCAGCGCATGAAGTTGAGCCGTTGCGAGGCGTCCATTTCGGCAGCCCAATGGTCGATGAAATCACACAGGTACTTCTCTGAGAAGCCGTTGCGGCGCATCTTTGACCATAAGTCCGACAATTCTTTTTTCGTGGCTTTGTCGTAGCTCACGATAAGTGTTGCCAGAGTGCGCATTGAGCCGGCGGCCGATGATATGCCGGAGAGGCTCAGGTAGTTGCTCAGGCTGTTGATGGGGTAGGTGCGTTTGTCGTTCTCGAAGGCTATGTCGAAGTCCCACACCGGGCCTACGTAGAGAAGTGCGTCGCCGCGCTTTTTGTACATGTAAGTGCTCCAGTAGGTATCGGTGTTGCCCGACACTTCCCCCACAATGAAGTGCTGTAGGAAGCTATTGGTGTCGAGCATAGTGCGGTAGCCGCGCAGAGGGTCGTCGAAATAGCGAGAGTAGGCCAGCGACTCCATGCGGTTGAAGTAGTCGGTGATATAGGTTTTCTGTTGGGCGGTGATTTTGTCGTCGTCGGGCGATTTGATGGTCACGGGGATGCCTTTTTGCGATTGGAACCACGACAGCTCGCTGCTTGCGTAGGCGTCGACTTCGATAAGGTATCCACCGGTGAGAGCGTCGCCCTCGTTGTCGGTCGTCTCCATCTCGTTGACCGGGACGCGTCCTTCTCCCACCTCGATTTGGTCGCACAGCTGGTAGCAACCTTTGTATTCGCCGTTGAGGATTACGTCGACAGGCTGGATATAAGGCACGTACTCCATTCCGGCTTGCCGGGCTATGTCGAAAGCTATCATGTTGCGCATCAGTGTCTTGTCGCCGTAGTTGTTGATAAGCGTCCACTTTTTGGCCTTGGCGGGGGCGTCGAGCGGACGCTGCTTTTTGTTGAATTTGATGCGATAAGGCTTCTTGGGGTGGGTGATACTGTTGTTGCCGCGGAGCCGGGTCTCGCCGTCGGCCTCGAGGATGTCGCTTCCGTTTTTGGAAATGATTTTGATGGTGCTTATTATATTGTGCTCCTTGTCGTAGGGCTCCTCGGCATTCAGGGTGTTGATGATGACGGTGGGGAGGTTGGTGATTTGGTGCAGGTGGCTGTCGTCGCCTTCCCCCTTTTCGCCGTAGAACACTATCTCGGCCACGTTGCATCGGGCATCGCTGGGCCCTACGTATCTCACGTAGCGGAAGCCGCGCGAGCAGTCGACGTCGGCATAGCTGTAGGTGCCGATTTTGCCATTCTCGGTGGTGAGATGCAGGGGCACGGCGTCGATGAAGTCGGGACTGTTGGCACCCTCAAACATGGCCAATTTCACACGTGCTTCGCCCACCAAGAGGTCGTTGCGTGGCGACCAACCGACGCGCGTTATGACATGTTTTTCCCCCAAGTCGAGGCCTACCCAGGTGTAACTGCGGTCGTAGGAAGCAAAATAGGTGTCGAGGTTGCCGTCGAACGCGTTGCTAATGGTGTTGATGGTGGTTGACGCCTCCCCGGTGCTGTAATCCACTGATATAGACGTGCCTATGGGAGTGCCGGTTAATTTCTGGGCAGCGCTCGCACCGGTAGCGGCTGCCGCCATCATGGCGATAGATAGCAAATATGGTCGGGGTGTCATCTCTGATTTTTGTGTTTATGGGTTGGTTTATAGGATGTTAGGGTTAATATGGACGTAGATGGGTGAATGACAGACGATTGTCAGACTATGCCATTTACTTTGATGGCCTTATGGGGCGAGGCGGGGCATATGTATTGGCAAGAGCCGCAACCGATGCAGCCGTCGGTATCGACCACCGCGATGCGTTTGCCGTCGACCTTTTGCATTGTGATAGTGGACTGCGGGCAACGGCGGGCGCACATTCCGCAACCAATGCAAGCCGCGGCGTCGACCTGGGCAATGCCAACGCTGTATTGGTGCTTCTCTTCGACGGTGAGCCGTTGGAGCGCGCCGGTGGGGCATACTTCGGTGCACCTGACGCAGTTGTAGCGGCATTAGCTTTCGTCGTAGTTTTTCATGGGATGAAGAGCGTTGGCTACCCCATACTCCGTGGCCGACGGCACCAGGACGTGGGCCGGACAAGCAGCGATGCAGGCGCCGCAGCCCACGCAATGCGACAGAAACGCGCGGCCCGAAGCAGCTCCCGGCGGAGGCACGGGGCGCAGGTCGGTGGTGGTAGCTTGGTCGATTACCAACGGACGGAAACGGTCGAGTTTGTCGGCGGCTGAGGCCACGACGGGCGCGGCGGCGAGTATGATGCCGGATGCGATGAAACGGCGGCGGTCGATGGGCCGTGGCGCGTATTCATCGTTATCGGGTTCCGCGGCGGCGTCGATGGCGTCGGGCGATGCCGGGGCGTCGATGGTGGCGGCAGCGCGTTCGCCGGGCGCTTTCATCAGCATAGGTATTGAAAGACGGTGGCGCCGCCGGGTGTAGGTGATGGCGCCGCTGTCGCACACTGCCGTGCAGTTGAAGCATACCACGCACCGCGACATGTCAACAGTGTGCTCCGTGGCGTTGATGCACTCCGCCTTGCACACCCGGGCGCACAGGCCGCAGTTGACGCAGGCGTCGGTGTTGATGTCCATGCCGAAGACGCTATGACGGCCGAGCACGCTCAGCACGGAGCCGACGGGGCACACCGTGTTGCATATCAGCCGCCCTCGCTTGAGGGGTATCAACACGATGGCTGCCAATGCAATAGCGGCGACCGCCATGCCGGCGATGACGCCTGTGGCCATCGCAGGCCCATTGCCCGAAGCAATCAAAGGCCGTAGCAGATAGGTCATTATGCGGCCGAAAGTGCCGTAAGGGTCAAAGAGGGCGAGGAGGAGCGACAGCCCGGCTACCGCCGATGCGGCGATAAGGACCAGCCACGTGTATCGGAAACGGTTGTGCGGCTCGTGGTAGCGGTAACTGCGCCGAAATTGCTTCTTGCGGCCGAGGCGCGGTAAGCGTGCGGCAATGTCCTGCACGATGCCCACCGGACAGGCCATCGAACAATACACCCTGCCGAAAAGCAACGTCACGGCAGTCCATAGCAAGATCAGCGAACCGCTCACCGACAAAACAGCCGGGACGATTTGCACCCGCGTAATCCATTGAAACTTAATGGCCGCCGAAGTGCCGAGCAGCACAAAATACACCGTCATCAGCGTCAGAGCCACGACCGCAGTGACCCTGCGCCCCAATTGAAGCGCCTTGCCCCGGTTGTTGGCATCGCCTTCGCCGCGGCGGTAGATTGACGGTTGTTTGCTCATTTCTATGGTGCTGTAGATAAGTGCTTTATGGTTACATAGGTTCGCGACTGAGGTCGATAAACTTGCCGATGCACCTCATGTGCTTGGCGATGGGCAGATGCATAGGGCACTCACGGATGCAAGCGCCGCATAGGGCGCAGCGGTGGGCCAAATGCTTGTCGCCGAGGTCGTTTTCGATTCGTGCCACAAAGGCACGAGCGCGGTCGGCACCCCCACCATTGCGGTAATCGTCGCCGCTGCTGGGAATATCACCCGATTTAACAGCCTCATTCCAAGCGGCATACATGGCCGGGATGTTGACACCGAAACGGCATGGCATACAGCGACCGCACCCCACGCAGTTCACTTCGCCGGGAAGTGCGCCGATGATGGCGTCGGCATCAAAAGGCTCATTATCAGCAGGTCGGCGGTTCACGCGCATTGACATCGTAGAGCCCTCCTCGCGAGCGCACGAAGAGAACGCCGCCCCCAAGGCCGAAGCCCCGAAAGCAGTGACGCCCAACGTCTTAAGCCATTGCCGGCGCGACATACCGTTGCCATTCACATCGCTCATCACTGCAAATATAAGCAAATAATGGCAAATATCGCAAATAATGACAAATAATGGCCACGGCTCTATATTTAAGATTGCGGTGTAATCTCAATGATAGAGCTATTTTATAGTGCGCAAAACTGCGCCATAAATAACTCAATGTTGCACTTCGTTTTGGAATCTCCAAGCCCTCACAATCATATGGCTTTTGGCTCGGCTAAGCCTCACCGAGCTAAAGGTTCCGAAAGGAAAGTCTCTTTTGCTTTGTGGCTTATTGTTCCAATGAGTTTTCCTTGAGCAAAAAATCATAAATACTCATTATTGTTGTTCCGGTTTCTGTGCGAATAATCGGAGTTTCTTCGCCTACAATAATAATCTTTTTGAATGAATCACCAATATTACGCAATGAAGCTTCTTCTTGTCTAAATTTGTCTTCGTCAGGCATACGATAAGCCGACTGAATATAATATCTTTTGCTTCCGAGATTGCAAACAAAATCCACTTCAAGTTGAACACGAACACGTCTGTCTTCTTCTGTTCTTCGCTGGATGGGAACCACACCCACATCAACATTGAAACCCATAATGCGCAACTCGTTATATATTAGATTTTCCAATAAGTGATTAAATTCCGGCTGTCGGAAGTTAAGGCGAGCATTGCGTAATCCTTCATCGATAAAATAATATTTGAAAGGACTTTCTATA
>JAQXRH010000007.1 GCA_029218425.1 Bacteroidales bacterium
CAGGGATGTTTACACCAAAACCATGCTGATGGCAAGGCATCAGCGCATCGCCAAACTCTTCGACGAAGACTTTTGGGTGACGCAATGACGAAGTCAGGAGGCAACTGCTACCATACTACTACAAAAAATCTCGCGTATAACCTCGCGAGATTTTTTTGCCCTAAGTCGGACGGCTGTTTTCGGATGCTTACGCAAAACTTTGTAAGCATCCGAAATAAGCCGACTTTTGGGTGAGCAAAACTTTTGCGAACTTTGCTGCCTAAAAGTTTTGCCATGTTTAATCTGAATGAAAACAATCGATTTGTGATGGCTCAGCATCCGAGTGATATGCGCGCCGGTGTTAATAAACTGTGCGGTCAGGTGAGAAGCGTTGGCTTGGACCCTGCCAATGGAGATGTGTATGTATTTGTAGGCAGTAGCCGCAAACTGATGAAGCTGTTGCATTGGGAACGCGGCGGGTATGCCATGTACTACAAGCGTTTGGAGCAGGGGCGATTCCATTCGAAGATATTCTTGCGTCAAGGTATCGGATTCCGTTCGATGCGGTGGGATGAGCTGGTGCTTCTGATGGAGGGGATCTCGCCTCGGGTGGCTCGTCGGCGCCGATATCAATTGGAGCCGGCGGGGCAGAAAAATGATTATAAGACAGTGAAAAAAACTGTGCAAAACAATTGGTTATACCGTTGATTTTTCGTAACTTAGCGGTATGGAAAAGATGCCTACATACGAAGAATTGCTGTCTGAGAACCAGTCGATGCTTGCCGAAGTCCAAGAGCTGAAGCAAGAACAATCGGCACTCAGGCACCGCATCATGATGCTTGAGCGCCTGCTTTTCGGGAGCAGGAAGGACCGGCTAAAGCCGAATGTCACGGATGTCCAGCCCGGCCTTTTCGACGGTTTCTTCAAAGAAGCAATGGAGGAGAAGGCTGCAGAGATAGAGAATACTGCAAAGACAATAGAAAAGGATGACCGGAAGCGCCGTGAGTCGGCACGCAAGACACCCTCGCGCCCTGCCCGCTATCAATACTGCGGCCTGGAGGAGCGCGAGAGGACAATCAATCCGGAAGGCATTGACCTGAGCGACTGCGTCATAATCGGCCGGGATGTGACACGGACACTCCATTACGAGAACGCCAGAGTGTGGGTCGATGTGGCAATACGCCCCATATATCGCAAGAAATCGGACAAGGAACTCCCCAATCCGCGCATCTACCAGGCGGAAGCCACAGAGGCGGTCATCGGTGGCAATCATGTGGGAGCGGATATGCTTGCAAACATCATCATTGACAAATACCGTTACCACTTGCCCGAATACCGTCAAGTGAAACAGTATGCCGACATGGGGGTGAAGCTGCCCGCATCCACCGTCAACGACTGGGTGCATGCAGTGGCAGCCAAGCTCGACCCGGTGTATGAAGCACAACGGCAGGAAGTGCTTCAAAGCGGATATCTGCAGATAGACGAAGTGCCCTGGAACATAATTGACAGGCCCGGCAAACAACGTAAGGGGTATGCCTGGCAGTTCTATGACAGCCGCCCCGGGAGCCACGGGCTCTACTTTCTATATCTCAACGGTTCTCGGGCCGGCACCATACCGCGAGCGGAACTTCGCGACTATAAGGGCTCCATACAGACCGACGGATATGGTGTATACGACTATTTCGAACAACAAGAGAATGTGACCCTGCTGGGCTGCATGGCCCACGTGCGCCGTAAATTCGTCGAAGCCCAGACATCACATCCGCAACTTGCCGAGAAAGCGGTGCATTGGATAAGCCTGCTCTATACCCTCGAGGCCAACCTCAAGGCAGAAGGCGCCGCGCCCGGGCGAGTGGAGGCAGAGCGCAAGGCCAAGGCACTGCCCCTCATGGACGCCATGGAAGAATGGATGAAGCCGTTTCCTCGCAGTGCACCCCGTCCGACCCCATGGGCAAAGCCCTCGACTATGCCTACAAGCTGTGGCCGCGTCTGCGGCGTTATGCCGACAACGGCATCTACCAAATCGACAACAATGCCGTAGAGCGCAACCAACGCCCTACGGTAATGGGCCGCAAGAACTACCTCTTCAGCAAGAACGACAAAGGCGCCGTCGACAATGCCATATTATACACCCTACTCGAGAGCTGCGACATCGTCGGCATCAATCCACTGGATTGGCTCACCTACGTGCTCGACAACTTGCACAGCAACACCCCTCCCGAGCAAATCAGGCAACTGCTACCATACTACTACAAAAAATCTCGCGTATAACCTCGCGAGATTTTTTTGCCCCAAGTCGGACGGCTGTTTTCGGATGCTTACCCAGGACACAGACACTGCGTGCCATAGCTACGAGCAACGGCAACTTCAGCGAAGAAACGAGCGCTACATACACAATGAAGACGGCAGCGCCCGTGATTGCCGCCAGCGTAGATGAAAACGGGAATTTCTTCACCGAAACGCTCGACGTGACCGTATCCTCGAAATATGCCGACTT
>JAQXRH010000008.1 GCA_029218425.1 Bacteroidales bacterium
TTCCGCCGCCGTTGTCGCGGATGTCGATGATGAGGCCGTCGCACGTTTTGAGGTAGTAGAGGATATGGTCGAGGTTTGACTCACCGATGCTATAAGATAGCGAAGGGATGCGCATATATCCAATGTTCTGCGGGAGGATGCCGTAGATGATGTTGCCGGTTTGGCGGTAATTGAAGTTGAAGTAGTATTCTTCGATGAGGCGTTGGTCGAAATTTTGTGGGTAGTCGCTCCACCAACGGCGGTAGTAAGAGGTGTTGAATGCGGAGGAGAGGTTGGTGTGGCCGTCGCGGAGCTCGTCGAGCATTTGGGCGCAAACGATGAAAAGTTCCTCGTTGGTCATTATGTCGCTAATCATAGGCGAGTATTTGTCGTGGATGGCGTTCCAGTCGACACCTTTTTCGCGGAAGAAGCAGTAGTGCTCGTCGAGAATGCGCCAAAGGGCTTCGAAGTTGCCGCGAGGATTGGCGGCATACTGCGGAAGGTCGTGGCAAGAAGCGCAGATGAGAAGCGAAATTATAGAGATGAATATGCGGGATAGCAGTTTCATTGGTGTAGCGGTGGTGAGTGAGGTGAAGGATTAGTAAATAGCCGAAATGATGCGGGCGTCGCGGCTTAGTTGGTGCCGGCGCGACAGGGATATCCATTCGCCGGTGATGCCGATTACCAAGGAGTGGTTGAAGATGTTGGTTACCAGATTGTTGGCTTTGCTTGAGAGAGCATACCCGCGGTAGCCGATGCGAAGAGAGGTTGCCCCGAAGTGGAGGTCGGCAGTGACGAGATTGGACATGGCAAACCGGTTGCCGGGCCAAGCGAAGTGAACGAGGCCATCGTGGTTGCCGAGGTATATTTCGTAGTAAAGCTCGTCGTATTGGGGAGAGAAGAACACTCCGGCGAGCGGAAGCTCCGGTTGGTAACGGAGAGTGATGGGCAGCCGGCCGATGGTAAGGTTGTAGGCGGCGAAAGCGGTAAGGTTGACCGTCCAGGCGAATTTAGCCGAGGCGGGGTTGTTGCCGTTGCGCGGGTTGTAGAGGCAACCGGCGTAAATGCCTGTAGAGCCGCCGAGTGCAATAGTGAGATTGGCTACAGGCTTCCACCTGTTGAGCATGCCCCACGACAGGGCACCGTCGATGCGCCACATGGTGGCGTTGTCGGCTTCGTTGCGGCCGCGGTCGAGTTGTACGCGGGCGTTGAGCTGCATGACCCAGTTGTCGGGGTTGAAACGCATGGCCTGCATGCGTTCGTAGGCGAAAGCCGCATTCCATCCGCGATAGGTGATAGGGGAGAGGTAGGAGTCGGCCATCGAAGAGCTGCCGAGCTCAAGCATATAGGCCGAAGTGACAGGGCGCAACGGCTTTATAGAGTCGCCGGAGGCAAATGGGGCGGGCGCTTGACTATGGCATATAGCGGCTATCGCAAGCGCGATAGATAGGAAGATGAGGCGTTTCATTGTAGTCAGAAGAGTCGTTCTTGGCCGTTGATTTCATCGCGTACTTCGTCGTCGGAGCGTTCGGGGTCGATATCGGGGTCGGGGTCGGATGAATCAGACAGGTCGGACAGGTCGGACGGGTCGGGGATGTCGGGTTGGTCGGAGAGGTCGATTTCGCGTGGCTCAATTTCCGATATGGAGCCGATGGTGAAGTTGGTTAGACGTTTGCCTTTGGCTTTGAATGATTTAACGGCAATGAAATCGATGGCGTCGATGATGAGCGGTTCGCGGTAGTCGTCGGCGCCGCCAAATTTCACTTCAAAACGGGCACCCGGCTGGTCGGAGAGCAAGATGAGCGAAGATTTGGGGTTGTCGCCCAGGTAGCGTTGGAGCTTTGCTGAAGGCTCGAAGGTGAAGCGTTTGATATAAGGGTATCCTTGGTCGGCATCGTTGAGTATGGCAGTCCACACGACGCCGGGGCGGAATTTTTCGATGCGTAGGATGTTTTCCGGGTAGTGGTTGTTGGCGTCGAAAGTCGACATGTAGTATTCTCCGGAGTCGAGGATGACGAGGATGGAGTCGTTGCCGGCAAATTCGCCGAGGAAGTTGCCTCGGCCGTCGTAGTTGAGGCGGAACACGTCGGGGTCGAACCACACTTTGCGGCCGCCGAGGGTGGAGGCGCCGCGCTCTTTGAGCGAGAAACGGTGCACTTCATTGCGAGTGACGATGTTGCCGCGCGATTGCTTCCCTTTGATGGCGAGCTCGCTGAAATCGACGTCGAATTGAAGCGTTTTGAGGCGGGCTTTAGGTTTGAGCGTCACTTTGACGATTTCGGCTTCGCCGTTGGGGTTGGCGCTGAACCATGCCACGCGAGAGCCCGGCGCGCCCATGGTGAGGTTGTATTCCTTGTCGCGGGTGATGCCGGTGACGGCAAAACGCTTCATGTAGAAAGTGCCGCCCTTGCCGTCCTGGTAGATGGCGTTGTAGATGGTGCGTTCGTCACCGCGTTTGAACACGTTGATATACAGAATGTTTTTGTCGACGAAGAGCTTCTCGGCCACTTTGACCACTTTGTAGCGGCCGTCGCGGTAGAAGATGATGATTTCGTCGATTGAGGAGCAGTTGCACACAAATTCGTCCTTCTTGAGGGAAGTGCCGATGAACCCTTCTTCACGGTTGATGTAAAGTTTTTCGTTGGCTTCGGCTACTTGTGTGGCTTCGATGTTGTCGAAGCCGCGAATTACAGTGTGCCTGGGGAATGCGTCGCCATATTTCGCTTTGAGGTCCTCAAACCATCTGACGGCATACTCGGTGAGGTTGTCGAGGTCGCTGTTTAGGGCGGCGATGCGGTCGAGGTATGAGGCTATGAGTTCGTCGGCTTTTGATGAGTCGAAGCGGGTGATGCGCTTCATCTTTATTTCGAGAAGCCGGGTGATGTCGTCGTCGGTGATGTCGCGAACGAGGTCGTTGACAAAAGGCATTAGGCGTTTGCGCACATGGGCGATTACCTCCTCGATAGTTTCGCTTTGTTCGAATTGCTTGTCCTTATAGATGCGTTGCTCGATGAATATGCGTTCGAGCGAAGCGAAGTGGAGTAGCTCTTTGACTTCGGAGAGCGATATCTCGAGCTCTTTACGTAGGAGGTTGCGAGCGGTGTCGACGTTGTGGCGAAGCACATCGCTGACGCCCAGGAAGTGGGGCTTACGGTCGGCTATTACGCAGCAGTTGGGCGAAATGGAGAGCTCGCAGTCGGTGAAAGCGTAAAGGGCGTCGATGGTTTTGTCGGACGATGTGCCGGGGAGAAGGTGCACGAGGATGAGGGCATGCTCGGCGGTGTTGTCGTCGACTTTGCGTATTTTGATTTTGCCTTTCTCGAAGGCTTTGAGGATAGAGTCAATGATGGCGCCGGTAGTCTTACCGAAGGGGATTTCGGTGATAGCAAGCGTTTTGTTGTCGATTTTTTCGATTTTGGCACGCACTTTTACCACGCCGCCACGTTCGCCGTCGTTGTAGCGCGACACGTCGATGAAACCGCCGGTGACGAAGTCGGGGTAGAGAGTGAACTGCTCGCCGCGCAGGTGGGCAATGGCGGCGTCGATGATTTCGTTGAAGTTGTGCGGCAGGATTTTGGAAGAAAGTCCTACGGCGATGCCTTCGACGCCTTGAAAAAGGAGGAGGGGGAACTTAGAGGGGAGCACTACCGGCTCTTTCTTTCGGCCGTCGTAAGAAAGCGTCCATTCAGTGATTTTGGGGTTGAAGAGCGTCTCGAGGGCGAAGGGCGAGAGGCGGGCTTCGATGTAACGGCCGGCAGCTGCCGATGCGCCTGTCAGTATGTTGCCCCAGTTGCCCTGTGTCTCGACGAGGAGGTCTTTTTGTCCGAGCTGCACGAGAGCATCGTTGATAGATGCGTCGCCGTGGGGATGGTATTGCATGGTGTTGCCTACTATGTTGGCCACCTTGTTGAACCGGCCGTCGTCGAGCGTTTTCATCGAGTGGAGGATGCGCCGCTGCACGGGCTTGAGGCCGTCCTCGATGTGGGGAACGGCTCGTTCGAGGATTACGTAGGAGGCATAGTCGAGAAACCAGTTGCGGTACATGCCGCGCAGTTGGTGCTTGACTACGTCGTTGTTGGCGTTATCATCGTAGGGCTTTTGCGAGTCGTGAAGAGGCTTTTCGTCCTCATCTTCATGGTCGGTAGGTGGAATAGGTAGGTCGCTCATTGTAGTTTTCGGCATTTGTAGCAAAGTTATAAAAAAATGCGCAAAAATCAAAATTGGCAGCAAAAAGGGCGCGGATGGAGCGACGCTTTGCGTGATGCGTGCTTTAATGTAATCGGCTACATGGCATTGCGCCGCCCTCAGCTGGAAGGGTGGAACGCAAGAAGTCGAAGGCCGGTTTGGGGCTTTCGACTTCTTGGTTTTGCTATTAAATAGTGCCGCTATCCCGACGGCTGCCGTGTAGAGGTTGTAGTGACAGCTCGCGGCGCGGTTGCGTGGAGTATGGGTTACTGAAGCTTGATGTTGGCGCAGGCGTTTTCAACGCGGCGGCGTATGGCGTCGATGCCCATCAGTTCGGTGATGTCGAACATGTGTGGGCCTTTGCATTCGCCAACTACGGCGAGGCGCAGCGCGTTCATCACGTTGCCGAGGTGGTAGCCATTGTCGGATATCCATGCGAGGATGTTTTCTTCAGTGGCTTTGCTCTCGAGTGAGGGAAGGGCTGCCATGCGGTCGACCATGGCGCGGAGTATGGCAGGCGTCTCTTCGCTCCAGCGTTTCTTTACCGATTTGGCTTCGTATTCAGTCGGGTCGACGAAGAAGAAACGAGCCTGATCCCAGAGGTCTTTGACGAAATTGGCGCGGTTTTTCACCATTGCAATGGCGCGAGTGGTGTATTCGTCGGAGAAGTCGTCGGGGTTGATGCCGTTTTCAACCATTACGGGACGGAACATGGCGAGTAGGTCGCTATCGGGTAGCTCTTGGAGGTATTTGTGGTTGAACCATTTGCCTTTTTCGAAGTCGAATTTGGCGCCGGAGCGAGAGCAGTGGTCGAAGGAGAATCGTTGTATGAGCTCGTCCATCGACATTATTTCGGTGTCGTCGCCGGGGTTCCATCCGAGGAGGGCGAGGAAATTGACCACGGCTTGTGGCAAGTAGCCTTTTTCGCGGTATCCTGAAGATATCTCGCCGCTTTTGGGGTCGTGCCATTCGAGGGGGAACACGGGGAAGCCGAGTCGGTCGCCGTCGCGTTTCGACAGCTTGCCTTTGCCGTCGGGCTTAAGCAGAAGCGGCAGGTGTACGAATTGGGGCATGGTGTCGGCCCAACCGAAAGCCTCGTAGAGGAGCACGTGGAGCGGGGCAGACGGGAGCCATTCCTCGCCGCGAATGACGTGGCTCACCTCCATGAGGTGGTCGTCGACGATGTTGGCAAGGTGGTAGGTGGGGAGGTCGTCGGCGCTTTTGTAGAGCACTTTGTCGTCGAGTACCGACGAGTTGATGGTCACTTTGCCACGCAGGAGGTCGTTGACCTCGACGTTGCGGCCGGGCTCGATTTTGAAACGTACCACATATTTCTCGCCGGCGTCGATGAGGCGTCGTGTCTCCTCGTCGCCGAGGGAGAGCGAATTGCGCATGCCCAGGCGCGTAGAGGCGTCGTATTGGAAATTGGGGGTGGCGGCACGAGCAGCTTCAAGTTCCTCGGGGGTGTCGAATGCGATGTAGGCTTTGCCGTTGTCGAGTAGCATTTTGACGTGTTGGCGGTAGATGTCGCGACGTTCGCTCTGCTTGTAGGGGCCGTAGTTGCCGCCTTCGCGCACGCCTTCGTCGATGCCGATGCCGAGCCAAGCCAGTGCCTCGTTGATGTAGTCTTCGGCGCCGGGTACGAATCGTTGAGAGTCGGTATCTTCGATGCGAAGAATCATGTCGCCGCCGTGGCGACGGGCGAATAGATAGTTGTAAAGAGCTGTACGAACGCCACCGATGTGTAGCGGGCCGGTAGGAGATGGGGCAAAACGGACTCTGACTTTTCTTTCCATTACGATACGGGTTAATATAAAATAAAAATGCCATCGGCTACAAAGCTAATGGCATGGTGAAAGGGAAGTGGGCGCTGAGGGATTCGAACCCCCGACCCTCTGCTTGTAAGGCAGATGCTCTGAACCAGCTGAGCTAAGCGCCCCTTGTCGGTTGAACGATGCAAAGGTAAGCACTTTTTTTGAATTGGCAAAATATTTATGAATTTTTTTGAATTTTTTTTGAAACCTACTCTCAAAATTTTTTGAAACAAATACTCAAAATAGTTTGATCCCAGCACTCGAAATTGGTTGAGCCCAACACTGTAAATTGGTTGAAGCCAATACTTTTGCCATGTTCTCGCTACACACTGTGGCCATATTCAATAACGAAGTGCAAAATGTAATGCACGCTGAATCGGCGTGATGCGATTTTTGGCGGAGATAGTGAAAGTTAGCGATAGTTGATGTATCTTTGCAGAATATTTGCTGTTGGGCATATAGCGTGATGCCGGATTGGCATCCCAATATGCCCAATAGCAAAGCATTCGGTTTGCTAAAAATTTTACACATATATAATATGACGTTTGAAGAATTAGGGGTAGGTGAGGAATTGTTGAGGGCTGTTGAGGAGCTTGGTTTCGAGCAGCCGATGCCCGTGCAGGCGCAGGTCATACCCCATTTGCTGAATGAAGATGGCGATGTGGTGGCGTTGGCGCAGACCGGTACGGGGAAGACGGCCGCTTTCGGTTTGCCGGTCCTACAACGTATCGACCAGCAAAGGAATGCGCCTCAGGCATTGATACTTGCCCCGACGCGCGAGCTGTGCCTTCAGATTGCATCCGACCTTGCCGATTTCTCAAAGTATATGCCCGATGTGCGTGTGCTGCCCGTGTATGGCGGGTCGAGCATCGAAAGCCAGATACGTGCGTTGCGTGGCGGAGTGCAGATTATCGTGGCGACCCCCGGACGCCTTATCGACCTTATCAACCGCGGCGTGGCTAAGTTGGGCGACGTGCATACCGTAATCCTCGACGAAGCCGACGAGATGCTCAACATGGGCTTTCTCGACTCCATCAACGAGATACTTGAAAGCGTGCCTCAAGAGCGCAAGATGCTGATGTTCTCGGCGACAATGCCAGCCGAGATAGGTGAGATTGCCAAGAAATACATGCACGATGCGGTAGAGTTTGTGGTAGGTACCCGCAATGAGGGCGCCACAAATGTGAAGCACGTGTACTACATGGTCAGCGCACGCGATAAATACCTGGCATTGAAGCGCATAGTGGACTACACGCCGGCCATCTACGCCATAATCTTTTGCCGTACGCGGCGCGACACGCAGGAGATAGCCGACAACCTGTGCCAGGACGGCTATAATGCCGAGGCGCTACATGGCGACCTTTCGCAACAGCAGCGCGACATCGTGATGAAGAAATTTCGCGATAGGGTGGTGAGAATACTTGTAGCCACCGATGTGGCTGCCCGCGGGCTCGACGTCGACGATTTGACCCACGTCATCAATTTCGGCCTGCCCGAGGATACCGCCGTCTACACCCACCGCTCGGGGCGTACCGGCCGTGCCGGGAAAACCGGTGTGTCGGTGGCTATCATACATTCGCGCGAGAAAGGCCGGCTACGCGACATCGAACGTATTATTGGTAAGAAATTTGAGCGCAAAGAGGTGCCCACCCCCGACAAGATTATCGAAAAGCAACTCTATTCGCTTGCCGACCGCATAGAGAAAGTGCAGGTGAACGATGAGGAGGTAGAGCAGTACTTCCCCGGCGTGGTGAAGAAATTGGGCTGGCTGAGTGCCGGCGACCTCATCAAACGAGTGCTATCGTTGGAGTTCCAGCGTTTGCTCGACTACTACAAGGATGCGCCCACTATCGACAACGTGGAAGAGAAGCCCAAGAAGAAAGGGCGTAAAGGAGGAGGCGACGATGCCGCAGACGGCAGCGACGCCAGCGGCGATGCGAAAGCCGGTGGCGGACGTGGCGCCAAACGTGGTGCTGCCAAGAATAAGGATAGGCGTACGGCTGAGAAAGGCCTCGAACGCGTCTATATCAACCTGGGTAAGAACGATGGCTTCTTTGCCGGCAATCTCATTGATATGCTTAATAAGAATATCGAGGGCGCACGCGTTGAGGTGGGGCGCATCGACCTGTTGCCGGGCTATTCGCTTTTTGATGTCAAGAAGCAGGATGCCCGCAGGGTGGTAAGCTCGCTCAAAGGCCTCGATTTCGTCGGCAAACGGGTGTATAGCGAGATTGCCGAGCCCGACAAAGACTATGCGCGTGCGGCTTCACGAAAGATGCGCGATGGCCGCGCCGACGCCGACGCCGACAACCTTTTCTTCGACAAGAAAGCGAAGAAAGGATGGAACGCCGGTAGGAAATCTCGAAAAAAATAGCCATATTTGCAGTATTAATGACTATGACGGCACAGGCGGCATGGCCTGCCGCCGCAACAATTGGCTTGAACTATGATACGATACTTATTCACAATTATAGCAATAATAGCGCCGTTGGCATTGCCGGCGCAGATGACCCCACGCTCTGTGGTGACCACCGCTCCCGAAAAATTGCTGCTGACCATTGATGCTTCGACCTTGCTCGATATGCTCGACTATTATGAAAGCGGCATGGCGAAAAAGATGGCCAACAAAACCGGCGAGGATGCTGTCATCACCGAGATGACCGATTACACCATCACCATTAAAACCGGCGAGTGCCACGACGTGACGTTCGCCATACTGCCTCACGGCGACTCCCCGGTGATTATGGTCATTGACCGGGTTCAGGCGCCGGATACCGACGCTGTGGTTGCGTTCTACAATTCGCGATGGAAGCAGCTCAATACCAATAAATTGCTCCGTATGCCCACCCTCAACGACTGGGTGGGGAAACAGCCGCGCGACTCTATGAATGCGATTAAGAGCGCATTGCCATTCCTCATGGCCGATGCGCAATATGATGCCGCCACGTCGACGCTGACTTTCACACCCAGCATCGGCGACTATGTGTCGGTCGAAGATGCCGAAATGGTCAAGAGCGCGATTGCCCCGAAATTGGCATACGTGTGGACCGGTAAAAAATTCAAACCGGCTAAGCGATGAGTATGCGAGCGAAAACCGATCTGTTCACCGGCACTTCGGCGGTAGGCGAGGATAAGTCGATGACCATTTCCAAGTTGTGCGACATGATGCTTAAACTTGTGAAGGTCCCGGCTACTACCGATGTGTGGATAGTAGGTGAATTGTCGGATTTCAGCGTGCGCAACGGCCATGGCTATGCCGATATCGTGGAGAAGGACGACGAGGGCAAGGCCATTGCGAAGTTGCCATTGCGAGTGTGGAGCTATAGGCTGGTATCGCTCCAAAGCAAATTTCGCGAAGGCACCAACCAGGAGCTCAAAGGCGGTCTGAAAGTGAGGGTGCGTGTCACCCCGAGCCTCCATAAGCTCTACGGATTGTCGGTGGTGGCCGATGATATCGACCCGGCTTATACTATGGGCGATGTGTTGCGCCGACGCCAGGAAATCCTCGACCGTCTCACTCGCGAGGGGGTGATCGATATGAACCGCAGCATCGCGTGGACCGATGTGCCTACTCGCATTGCCATCATTTCGTCGCCCAACGCCGCTGGCTATGGCGACTTTTGCAACCAGTTGATACTCAATCAGTCGCATATCAGATTCGACGTGCGGTTGTTTGAGGCTATTATGCAAGGCGATAACGCATGCCCCAGCATTATTGCAGCATTGGCGCGGATAGCGGCACAGGCCGACCGATGGGATGCCGTCGTGATAATACGCGGCGGCGGTGCATCGCTTGATTTGCTTTGCTTTGACAATTACGACCTTGCGGCGGCGGTGGCCCAGTTCCCTCTGCCCGTGGTGGTAGGTATAGGTCATGAGCGCGATGTCACAGTGCTCGATTTTATCGCCAACAAAAGCGTTAAGACTCCGACGGCGGCGGCCGAACTGTTCATCAAACGCGGTGAGTCGCTGCTAAACCGACTTAATCTCATCGCTGGCAACCTCTTGCAGCGTGCCACCGACATAATGGCCTCGGAGAAAGAACGGTTGAGCTATTACGACGGCGTCGTATCCGTCTTCCCCGTCAATGCCGTGCGCAATGCCAATATGCGATTGAGCAACAGTATCGGTGCGTTGTCCAATATCACGGCGCGACGCATCATTCCCGCGATTGAGAAAATCAATGCCTTAGGCCAGCAGATTGGCTATGCGGCGCAATCGGCAGTAGCTCGTCAGCACGACAAGCTGTCGGCCTATCAGCAACTGCTATCGGCGTTGTCGCCGCATGCTGTCATGGCGCGAGGCTATTCGGTGACGCGCTGCAACGGACGCATACTCACCGATGCATCGGTCATCGCCGACGGCGCCGAGGTGACCACGCAGCTCGCCTCCGGCACTTTTGTATCAATAGTGAAAAAATAACCACGATATGGAACTACAGAATACCAATGTTAAGGAAATGACCTATCGTCAGGCTGTCAATGAGCTCGATGCCATACTCCGCGAAATGCAGAGCGAAAATTGCGACATCGACAAATTGTCGGCCATGACGCGTCGTGCTACCGAACTTATCGCCGAGTGCCGCAACCGGCTCACGGCTACCGATGAGGAGCTGCGAAACATCCTCGGCACTTTGTCAACGCAGGGTTAACGCTCTCACCTCTTATTGCCGCCGCCATCCTTTGCCGCTATCGTAGCGCCGTTGCCATTCCCACGCAATTATTATTTATGCCAAAGTCGGCCTGTTTCGGAAGGTTGCCTTGCGATGCCGCATTGTTGTATGGATTGCCTTTTGCCTTGTGGGGCGGAATGGGATCACGACTGATTGTTTTTGCGGGCTTCCTCGATTTTTTCTTTCATCGTAGGGTTGTTGCGGGTAAGTTTTTTTATGGTCAGCGCCTGGGCTTTGTCGTTGGCGAGGCGCAGATTGTTTTCCGACCCTATTAGTGCTGCTTTGATTTTGTTGAGGTGGTCGATGCTTTTGTCGATTTCTTCGATGGCTTTGTTGAATTTCTCGGAGGCAAGGCGATAGTTGTAGCCAAATTTGTCCTGGAACTCAAGCAATTGGTTTTCAAAGTTGGTGACATCAATCGACTGGCTTTGTGCTACGGCCAATTGCTGCTTGTACTCCAGGCTCTTTTTTGATGTCTGCACAAGCAGGGTGATGATAGTCAGGAAAAATTGCGGACGTATCACGTACATCTTGTCGTAGCGGTGCGACACGTCGACGATGCCGCTGTTGTAAAGCTCGCTGTCGGGCTCGAGGAGCGACACGAGAACGGCAAATTCGCATTTCTTGGCGTTGCGGTCGGCATCGAGCTTTTTGAAGAAGTCCTCGTTCTTATGTTTGGTGGCAGTTTCGTCGGCCTCGTTTTTCATCTCAAACATAATTGAGACATACTCGGTGCCGTCGGCGCCGAAGTCGCGGAATATGAAATCCCCTTTGCTGCCCGACGATGCATCGTTGTCTTTCTCGAAGTAGGCGGTAGGCATCAGCGGGCGCATCCGCTGTTCGTATTCCGTCGAGCAATGTATCTCCAGCGATTCGCCTATCATCTTGGTGGATAGCCGCGCTTTCAGGTCCTTGTAGTAGTCCACCTGCTCTTGGGCTGTCTTCAGCTTCAGCTCGTATTGCTCCTTGATGGTGTTTTCGTGGATTGTGGCAGCCTGCTTGTTGAGTTCGGCATCGGCTTTGAGTTTGGAAATCTCCGCTTCCTTCTGTTGTATAGCCGTTTGCGACTTTCGCTGCTCCTCGAGTATCGCTATTCGCAATTTGCTCTCATGTTCATTTATCGACGATTGCAGCGTGGCAATTTCCTTCTCTTTGTCGGCAATGGCGATTGAGATGTCGGCGGCTTTTTTCTCTTCGGCTGAGTTGAGCCGCTCAAGGAGTTGCGATATCTGATGCTCTTTTTCGGCGAGGGCTATCTCTTTTTTGTTGAGCCGGTCGTTATACTCTTGTCGGGCTTTGGCGGCCGCAAGCTCTTCCTCGGCCTTTTGCCGCTTGGCAAGTTCGTCGATGCGGCGTTGCAGCTCGGCTTTGAATTCCGCGTTTTTCACTTGGTTGACTATGGTGGCATAGTCGGCTTCGTCAACGGTAAAGGCTTTATGGCAATTGGGGCAGATGAGTTCCTTCATGACTGATATTTTTGGTTTTGCAACGGGCTGATAGCCGTCGGTAGCGACAACAAAGATAATAAAAAGATGGGAAACCGCCGCATACTATGCGTACATGTCCGGCCGTGACATATAAGCCAATGCGGAATACGCCGGGGCGCGGCTTTCGCTACGCTTTGCTCGAGGAGGCCGGCAGTGGTTCCATGTGGATATTGACTATGGAGTTGCTCCCAAAGCGTGCTTTGATGGCATTCTCGGCATTGGTGGCTATGGCATGGGCTTCGGAAAGCGAGATGTTGCCATCCATTTTGGCATGGAAATCGATGACGACGATGCTACCCACTCGGCGCGTGCGCAAGTTGTGCACGTAGTGGATGCCGTCGGTCGACGTGGCGATAGATTCAATTTCCTTCTGCTTGTCGATAGGGAGCGAGGCTTCGAGCAGTTCGTGCACCGACGGACGAATGATGTTGTAGCCGCTTTTGATGATAAAAATGCTCACTACCACAGCGGCCAATGGGTCGAGGATGCGCCAGTCATCGCCCAAAAATATTGCGCCGCCTATCCCTATTAGCGTGCCTAACGACGAAATGGCATCGCTCCGGTGATGCCAGGCGTTGGCCACGACGGCCGGCGAGTCGGTAGCCTTGCCCACTTTCGCCGTGATACGGTAAAGCCATTCTTTCGACAGTATCGACACCAAGGCAACCACCAGCGCCACTATGCCCGGGCGCTCCAATTGCGCGCCGTTGATGCTGTCGATAACGGCAGTTATGCCGTTGACCATCAGTCCTATGCCGGCCACCGAAAGTATCAGCCCTATCACCATCGTGGCCATCGTCTCATATTTGCCATGTCCGTAGCCATGGTCCACGTCGCGTGGCCGCCCTGCTATCTTTACGAATATCAGCACTATAGCATCGGTTATGAAATCGCTCAGCGAGTGCACGGCATCGGCTACCATCGCCGAGCTACGTCCTATGATACCCGCCGCAAATTTGAGCACAATAAGCAAAGCATTGACCGCCGAGCCGGTCAACGTCACTTTGTATATCCGCTTTTCTCTTTCAGCCTTGTACATTGTTCTGTGGTTAATAGCTTTTCCACCCACCGGTCGAAATCCTGGGGGTGCTCCATTATGTAGCGAGGAGGTCCATCGCTTTCTTTTTCGCTTACCCCTCAACGCTTAATCCCGCAAAGGTATTAATTATTCCGACTTAATATATATTTTTTAAGAAAAAGATTAGTAGTAATTTGTCTATTGAACGAATTTTTGTAATTTTGCCGTGAAAAGAAGCCAAATGGTTGTCTGCCCAATGTCCTCATATTCGTTTTATTGGCGATTTTCAGCTCATAATGCAGTATGATGGGCATCGTTAAAGCATAATTTATTTATTTTTAACCTATAAGGGAATGTCGTATTTGAAAAGCATACTTATTGCAGTAGCTATCGTTGCAGGAGTCACATCGTGTAAGACACCTAAAGATATAACATATTTTCAAGGACAGGAGAATGGCCAGACGGTTGATGTCGTTGCTCCCAACTACATCACAGCTCAGCCCGACGACCGCTTGACCATCGTGGTACATTCACGCGACGCTCAGCTCTCCGAAATGTTCAACCTTACCATACAGTCGCGCCAGCGTGGCTCTAATGTCACCGGCCGTTCATCTGCTGCCCAGCGAAGCCAGACGGCAAGCAGTGGGAATGGCCAGCTTTCAGTGTACACTGTCGACAGCTACGGCAACATCGAGTTTCCCGAGCTGGGCACCCTTCATATCGGTGGGCTCACTCGCCAGGAAATAGCTCAGCTGGTCAAAGACGAGCTCGTCAACCGTCAGCTCTTGAAGGAACCTACTGTCACTGTGGAATTTGTCGACCACTCGTTCACAGTGCTCGGCGCAGTCGGCTCTCCTGGACGTATACTTTTCGAACGCGATAAACTCAATCTCGTCGAGGCTCTCTCTCTCGCCGGCGACCTCGACATCAACGGCCAGCGCACCAATGTGAAAGTCTACCGTATGGTAGATGGTAAGCAGAAAACATATGCCGTTGACCTTACCGACCCTAAAAGCGTGTACACATCACCGGTGTACTACATTCAGCAAAACGATGTCATTTACGTCGAGCCCAACAACTTGCAGAAACGCAACACGCAACCGCTTGGCAACTCTACCTTTACCCCGGCGTTCTGGATCTCTTTGGCATCTTTTGCTATGACGGTGGCGCTCCTATTTGTCAAATAACATTGGCGGCGACTCCCTGGTTTTTGTAGCCTATCTTTTTAATTATAATTGCTTTAACGCTTAATGGAAAATAACGAAGAACTGACGCCTAAAGATGGCCAGTCGATTAGCATAAAAGAGTTGTTCTGGATTTGCCTTGCCAAATGGTATTGGTTTGCCCTCGCGCTGGTGATAACTTGCGGGTATGCTGCGTATTATCTCGCAAAAACGCCTAAGGTATATTCAGCCACCGCTGCTATCCTCGTCAAAGACAATGCCGGATCCACACCCGACGTCTCGGAAGCGTTCTCCGATATGAACCTTATGAACACCAACGTCAACCTCAACAACGAGATGGTGGCTTTGAAGTCGCCTCTCATCATGGCAGAAGTGTCGCGACGCCTCGGTTTGGATGTAAACTATATAGTCAAGGACAAGCTCAGCACCAAGATACTTTACGGCTCTTCGCTCCCGGCTTCCGTTCGTTTCCTCGACCTTGGAGACAACGTCAACGCTCAGCTCAAGATGCGTTATAGCAAGGACAGCACACTTGTTATCGGGCCTTTTGCTGCAGCCGGACAGGACATCGAAGTCGCTGATAACAAAAACAATATCACCCTACGTCTGTCTTCCGAGAAAACCGATACAATCGACACCCCTCTCGGCAAACTCGTCATCGTGCCGAACGAAAAATTCAAAGGCGCAAACTTGCTGTCGTTCGACGAAATCTTGGTCGACCGTGTAGGTTTTGGCGCCGGTGCCAGTCGCCTAGGTTCGCTTGACACCGAAGTTAGGGACAACTACTCATCGGTAATCTATATAACACTCAACGATACCAACACCGAACGAGCCATCGATGAGCTACAGGGCGTTATCGACTCCTACAACGAAAACTGGATTAAGGACCGTAACGAGATATCGATATCTACCTCCAACTTCATCGACGAACGTCTTGGTGTCATCGAAGCCGAACTCGGCGATGTCGACACCCAAATCTCCGATTACCAATCGCAACACCAGCTGCCAAGCTCGGGCGCAGCATCCGATACCTATTTCCAGCGTACGCTTACCGCCAACGACGAGCTGGGCAACCTCTCCGTGAAAATCGATCTCGCTCGGCGCATACGCAATCACTTGAGCTCTGCCGCCAACAATTTCCAGCCGCTCCCTTCTTCAAGCGCGCTCGGTAATGGCAACGTCGAAAGCCAAATCCTCTCTTACAATGAGCAATTGGCCGCTCGCAACCTCGCCATGCAGAACTCGTCTGACTCCAACCCATATGTGCAAGAGCTTGACTATGAATTGAGCCTCGCACGTGAAAATATCATCTCGGCTGTCGACGGATATATCGCTTCGCTTAATGCCGAAATGACCGTGGCTCGTTCTCGCCTTTCTTCGGCTGCTTCTCGCCTGCAGAGCAATCCTACCCAGACCAAACACTTGCTCGACAAGGAACGCCAGCAGAAGGTGAAAGAGGAGCTTTACCTCTACCTCCTCAAAAAACGTGAGGAAAACGAGCTGTCGCAGGCTTTCACCGCCTACAACACCAAAGTCGTCATGACGCCTACTATCTCGGGGCTTGTAGGTCCGTATCCCAACAAGATTATCACCATGGCCGTGGCAATCGGCATTTTGGTGCCCGGCGCGCTGATTTTCCTCTTGGAAATGCTCAATACTACAGTGCGCGGCCGTCGCGACCTTGAAAAATTGACCATACCATTTATCGGCGAAATACCGCAGCATGGCAAGGCTCGCCGCCGTAGAACCATATTCTCCGGCAAAAGGAAGCCTACCGACCGTACTTCCGACATCGTCGTCAAGAAGGGGGGTGGAAACGTCATCAACGAGGCGTTCCGCGTAATTCGTACTAACCTTGAGTTCATGACTCCGGGTGCCACTGAGGACTCCCGTGTGCTGATGATGACAAGTGCCAACCCTGGCTCCGGTAAAACTTTCATCTCGCTCAACCTCGCTACTGTGCTCGCCCTTAAAGGCAAACGCGTAGCCCTGGTCGACCTCGACTTGCGTAAAGGCTCTATGTCGGCAGCCGTCGGCGCTAAAGGCAATGGCATCTCCAACTATCTCGCCGGAAATGCGGAGATTGACGATATCGCTGTCGCAGTTGGTTCGGAAAACGATAATGTCGTCATTTTCCCTGCCGGGCCTATCCCGCCTAACCCCGCCGAGTTGCTTTACTCCGACCGCCTTAACACTATGATCGACCGCCTTCGCGACGAATACGACTATGTGCTCATCGACTGTCCCCCTGTCGAGGTCGTTGCCGATGCTAAGATTATCAACCGTCTCGCCGACATTACCATCTTCGTCATCCGTGCCGGCTTGCTCGAGCGTAGCATGCTCGCCGAGGTTCAACGTTTCTACAACAACAACCGTTATAAAAACATGGCGGTCATACTCAATGGCACGATTGACCCGACTACTTCGCGCTTGAGCCGTGGCAACCGTTTCGGATACGGGTACGGCTACACCGGATATGGCTACAACTATAAGAAATTCAATGAATAATTGCCAGTAAACTGCACTGTTGCTTCGCGCACGCGCATTTACTGCTATTACCTCGCACGCTTTTGTTGATATGCTCTCTTGGTCGAGAGGCTTTTTCCAGGGCTACCATCCCAGCAAGCCGACTTTGATTTCATGAGCATTGCCAAAGCGATATGTTATACGGATCTTTTACGATGGAGTTCATCAAAGGCTATCGAAAATTTTTGCATTACCGTCGGCATTTATTGCCTATGGCTTTTGCCGTGTTAGCCTTTCTTGTAGCCCTTGTTGAAGTGTCGCGCATGTCGGGCATCATATCCAATTGCGCTCACTTCATATCGTCTCCTTTGGTTTTTTCATTCTTTTGCCTCGTGCCGGCTCTCGCCATTTTGGAGTCGCACCGAGTTAGCGTCAACCGCATCCTGATGCTATTTTGCACCGTGGGCGCCATGTCGCTCATTCTCAACTACAAAACGCTCAACTACATGCCGGTGCTGCGCTTCTGCTTCTTTTGCGGTATGATGTGCCTGTTCTCGCCACTCGTATGCAATGCTTCGCTGTCTCGGTTCCGCCATTACCTCTGGTCGTGCGCTCTTTTGCTATGCCGCGTAGGCATCATCCTGTCGCTGCTGCTTTATGTCGTCACAGCGTTAACCGGCGAATGGGGCAACTTGTACCTCATATTCAGCCATCCCATGACGCTGAGCATGGTAGCAGCCATAGTGGCAGTAGCTTCTTCTTGGCAGATTGCGATGTCTAAGAAGGGACAGCATGTGGCTAAGACCGTGTTCGACATCTTTTCTTTCATGGTGGCGGTAGTCCTTATGGTGTGGGGCGGCTCTCGTGGCGCCATTTTAGGTTTTGCCATTGCCGAGCTTTACCTGGTTTTCCTGCTGTTCCGCAATCGTTACGGCATCGCCCGACTTCTCGTTGCTCTCGTCGCTTCGTTTGCCATTGTATTGGCTATCGCAGGGCCTATTACCCGCAAAGTCGAACTGAAATTTGAAATCGGACGAGAGAACAATTCGCTCATCTTCTCGCGTCAGCAGTTGTGGCAATCTCGGCTTGAAGAATTTGCCGACAGCCCCATATTTGGCATCGGGTTTGCCAACGCCACGCGCTTTTCCACGCTCTACGACAATCAGATAGTCCTTGCACCATCGGCCGATATGACCGAAGAGCCAGGATCATCCTGGCTCAGCGTCCTGTCTAATACCGGCATCGTCGGTTTCGCAATTATGGCGTTTTGGAATTTCTATCTATTTCGCGCAATAAGGCTACGGCGACGCAACGGCGATTTGTCGGCCATTTGCCATGGCGCGTTGTTGCTGCTCCTTTTAGTGCAAGGCTCATTCGAGGGATGGGTGCTTTACGCCGGGTCGCTTTTCTTCTTCCTCTACTGGGTGCTTTCCTCTCAAATCCTTAAGCCTCAGTCCCTTCAGCCCAGCAATAGGCTTTCGTAGCAACCGCCTACTAAGCGTAATGCCGGCCTGTTTCGGATGGTTGCATAGTAATGCCATGCGCTGGTCGCGACGAAGTGTGTTGGAGTGGCCGTTACGCACTCCGCCCCGTGGCGCTTTGGATGGCACCGATTTACACAACCATCCGTGACATAAAAGCATTGCCCTGCTTGGCTTCTAAAGCTTGTAGGTCAACATCAATCGCAGGGCGCACGTCGACGACTTTACCGAAGGATAGTAGTGGTAGTGGGTAGAACGTAGGTAGTGGGTGAAATGCAAAGTGGCATACAGGCGTTTCCACAATTTCAAGTCCGTTCGCGTAGAAAACACTCCAAACGAGGCTACCGACCGGTCGCCCTGTGCATCAAGCGTGTGGGGATTGACCGTCGCCCAGTCGATATCTTCAGGATACCCGTCCCAGGTGTAGAGCCGGTAATACTCGTAGGATGCCGACAACGACAGGAAATCGCGCTTGAACACCATGTTGGCCCCGGCTTTCAGCGAATACCCCGCCGCAAGATTGTAATTACGGTTGTCCACGTTATAATAGTCCGACAATATGGCACCCAAGCCTACCACGTTGGCGTGCATATATGCGTCGAGAGCAAAGTTGCCGCGCTTGGCGTCGCGGAACATCAGTCCTGCCCCGACGCTCGCCGGTATTCCTAATTTGTAGGGCGTTTTTGCCGAAACGTCGGAGATGGTGTCGCTGTCGTAATAGTCAAAATGCTGGTACATGCCCAGGCTCATCAACATCCCTTTCTTGTCGAGCAATTCGGTGGAGATAAGGCGGCCTACTATGTTGAGCTGTCCTAATCCGGGTTGCGACTTGTGGGTGTTGAGTTCGGCATTGAGTGTGAAGTAGTCGTAAGGACTTGGCGTGCTCTCTACCTCAAATCGGTCGCCGTACTCCAAGTTGACCTGGAACACACCTCCGGCACCTTCGTCGAATATCTCGTCCTTAAGCTCTATGCTTCGCAGACCGGCGGAAAATTCTATTGCCACGTTAGGTATGCCGAACTGGCGTCCCGTGGTTGGCCTATGCCGCCATGCGTCGCCGTTGATGATACGGGTGAGCCCGCGTGTAGGTGCTATAAGCAGGGCGGCGGCCTCGCGTCCAAAACGCTCCCATCCTGTGGCATTGTCTTTGAGCACAATGTCGCTGGCCCGGTAGGTTAGCTCTCCCAAGGCCATGCCCCCTATCGGGGTGGCCATGATATCGTTGGCCGACGGGTATTCATTTTCCATGAACATCTCCCACATGGCCGACCCTCCCAGAGCATAGAGACCCGATTGCCAGTAGTTGTAGCCGTTGGAGCGGGCAGAATTGAAGTAGAGGTTGCCATGGTAGGGGTGTAAGAACATGTTCGTGCCCATCTGGTCGTTGTCCCACACGAAGCCATGCTTGAAATTGTCCCTGATGGTATGGGCGTTGATGTAGGCAAAATCGGCCTTCTGGATAAATCGGTCGATTGCCCATATGCCAAGGTTGAGCCCTACGACTTCGCTTGTGGCTATCCAGGGATTTTTCTTGCCGTAATACTGCAAGTCGATACTGTCGGGTAGCTCATGCGGCCTTACTTGCAATCTTATGGGCCGTTGTGCCATCCCAGCCGTTGTGCCTATTAGCAGCAGGGCGGTTATTAGTAGGAATTTGGTCGCTTTCAATGTCGTATGCTTATAATGTTAATTGCTGTGATATTTCTCATTGCCAACAGCCATCAAGGTCGTGTAAGGCCTCCGAACCTCCGATGGCCCTCCGTACCGATGCCGCTTTGCCCTATTTCCTGTCGGGATAGGCGATGCGCACGTGGTACATGGTGAGCAACGTGTCGACAAACGCTTTCTTGATGGTGGTGATGTCGCGGAACGACAATGGCGAGTCCTTGTGCAACCCTTCAGCCACTTGTCCGTCGATGAGCTTGTTGACCAATGCGGCTATCGTCTCGGGGTTGTGGTCGGGTAGCGAACGCGATGCGGCCTCTACCACGTCGGCCATCATAAGCAACGAAGCCTCTTTGGTCTGCGGATTGGGCCCGGGGTAGGTGTATGGGGTCGGGTCGACATCCTCTCCGGGATGGGCATTGCAGTAGGTATTGTAGAAATAGCGGGTGGTCGTCTTCCCGTGGTGCTGCACTATCATGTCGCGTATCGCTTTGGGCAATTTGGCTTTCTCGGCCATGCGTAGCCCGTCGGTGACGTGGTTTATTATGACGCGCGCGCTCTGCACCGGTGTCAGCGAGTTGTGGGGATTGACCCCGTGCTGGTTCTCAGTGAAGAATGCTGGATTTTTTGTCTTGCCGATGTCGTGATAAAGCGCGCCGGCCCTCACTAATTGCACGTTGGCATTTATCCTGTTGGCTGCCGCTGTCACAAGGTTGGCTACCGCCATGGAGTGTTGGAACGTGCCCGGGCACTCTTCCGATAGCTCCCTGATGATTGGATTGTTGATGTCGGACAGCTCCACCAATGTCACTACCGATATAAACCCGAACAGTTTCTCAACGATAAATATGAGAATGTAGGCAAACGATGTCAGCACCATGTTGATGGCGAAGAACCCTATCAGTTTCCACGAGAAGGTGTTGAGCGATGCTACCTGTACGAGCTCGGCGGCGGCATAGGTGAGTACGTAGGCTAAAAACACATAGCTTGCGGTGCGCATCAGCTGTGAGCGACGCGACAACTCCCGCATAGAGTAAATCGCGGTCATGCCGGCAGCAAACTGTATGAAGCAAAATTCAAATTGCAGCTTTGCCAGCATCGAGCACAGCACTACCTCCATGACGAGGAAGAACATTGCCACAGTGGTGTCGTAGAACACCACCAACAGTATCGGCAGAATGGCTATCGGCACTATGTAAAGCCCGTCGACAAACAAATCGGACATGAACGCCGCGAAGGCGTAGAAGCCCACAAACAGCGTCAACAGGCATATTGTGCGAGCCATGCTCTCAAACACTTCCTTGCGGTAGAGGCGCAGGAAAAGGTAGATGATGAGCATCAGCGATGCGGCAAACAGTATCCGGCCTATCACCACGTTGAATTGCGAAATGCCACGCTCTTTCTCCCGCTTGGCGAGCTCGTTCTCGTAGTCCTGGAGTATCTGATAGCGTTGCGGTGTGACCATCTCCCCTCGGTTGATGATCTCTTCGCCTTTCTGTATGATGCCTTGTACGGCCTCGATGGGGGTGAGAAGGCTGTTGCGCAGTTCGGCTGTCTTTTCGGCATTCTCTTTCACATTGGGCAGTAGGTAGGTGCTCAGGTTTTTGGTTTGGAGTACGCGCCAAAGGGTAGGGGAGGTGCGGCTGAACTGTTTTTCAAGATGCTCGTAGGCCTGGCGCGAGGTGCGCATCCTTGATGTGGGGATGCCGTCGCCGCTCGTTGAGGTGGATATCTTGATATGCTGCAACTCGCCCGATGCTATGCGCCGCGCATCCTCGGTGCTTACCACGCCCGCCTTGTAGATGTCTTCTACGGCCCGCACCAATGCGTCGCGCTGGTGGCTCGACACGCTGTCGAGACCGTTGATCATCGCTACCAGGTTTTTTTGCGCTGTGGCGTCGATGTCGTAGACCGGGACAAGCATCTTGTCGATACTGTCGATGCGCTCCTTTTTCAGCTCCGGGGCAAGATAGTAGGGCAGGTCGAATGGAGCAAGGAGTTGGGGATTGCTCCATGGGCGGTTCTTCTCATACGATAGCTCAACTCGCTCGGAATGAGGCAGGAAGAATATGATTATCAACCCGGCTATGGCGTAGATGGCGAGATTGGCCCAAAATTTCTTATCGGTGGGGATATGGATGCTCATGACTTGGGGTGCTTTTGTTCAATTAGTGTATGCGAGTGGCTTGGCGTACGCCGTTGATTCGCTTGACATTGGCGCATAGCTCCGACACTACTTTCGAGTCGTCGATAAGCACGGTGAGGTCGCATCTGAACACTTCCTCCTCGGCGACGATGTGGAGCGACCGTATGTTTATCGACATGTGGGTGGAGATGGTCTGAATGAGCTCTTGAAGGATGCCGAAGCGGTCGATGCCTTCTATGTGGATGTGGGCCAGGAATTTGCCTACGGTCACATCCCAGCATGTCGACAGCAGTCGCGACCCGAAACTTGCCTTGAGGGCGAGCGCACGCGGACAATCCACGGAGTGGACCACCACCTCACCGTTGTCGTCGATAAATCCCAGCACGTTGTCGCCCGGTATGGGGGAACAGCAATCGGCAAGGCGGAAGTTAGAGCCTTTTTCGTTATAGTGGAGATGGTAGGTCTCTTTGGTATTTATCTTCTGCGGCGTCTCTATGCCGGGCGATTGTGGCTCCTTTTCCTTGGATTTGGTGGGTACGACGGCGAGCGGCAGTCGCAAAATCTTGCTCAACAGGCCTTTTGACTCGGGTTGCTTCTTAAACAATTTGGCTACGTCGTCGGACAAGGCTATCTCTTCGCGTCCCAGTAGCAGGTACAATTCGTCGCGGTTGTTTACTTTGTACATGCCTTGGAGCTTGGTGACCACCTCGTTGGTGTCGGCGATGCCATGCTGTTGAAGGAAGTTGTCGAATATCTCCTTGCCTTTGGCAATAGTGGGATGCTGCATCTTGCGCAACGCCTGTCGTAGCCGGGTCTTGGCTTTGGCGGTGACAAGAAAATCCATCCACTCCTCTTTGGGTGTCTGTGATTGTGAAGTCAGCACTTCCACCTGGTCGCCTGAACGGAGTTTTTGGCTGAGCGGAACGAGTTTGTGGTTCACCTTTCCGGCTATGCAGCGGCATCCTATCTGCGAGTGAAGCTCGAAAGCCACGTCGAGCACGGTGGCGTTGTTGGGGAGCGTGATGAGTTCGCCTTTTGGGGTGAACACCACTATTTCCGAGGCGAAGAGGTTGAGTTTGAGGGTGTCAAGGAAGTCGATTGCGTTTGGTTCGGGGTTGTCGAGTATGTCCTTGATGGTGCGGAGCCAAGCGTTGAGCTCGCTTTCTTCGTCCCCCTCGCCGATTTTGTATTTCCAGTGAGCGGCGAAGCCTTTCTCGGCAATCTCATCCATGCGCTTGGAACGTATCTGCACCTCTATCCAGTTGCCGTCGGGGCCCATGGCCGTCATGTGGAGCGCCTGGTAGCCGTTGGCTTTCGGTTTGCTTATCCAGTTGCGGGTGCGGTCGGGGTGGAAGCGATATAGCTCGTTGATAGCCCCATAGATTTGCCAGCATATAGCCTTCTCCTTGGTGGTGTCGTCGCAGTCAAAGATGATGCGCACGGCATAGAGGTCGTAGACTTCCTCGAAGGGTATGTGCTTGGTTTCCATTTTGTTCCAAATGGAGTAGACCGATTTCACACGCGCTTTCATCGTGTAGTTGAGCCCCATTTCGTCGAGTATGCGGCGAATAGGGGCGGCGAAATCTTCATATTCTATGCTGCGTCGCTGCTCCGATTCTTTAATCTGCTGCTCGATGCGTTGGTAGGCTTCGGGGTGCTCGTATTTGAAGGCGAGGTCTTCGAGTTCGGTCTTTATTTCGAAGAGGCCGAGGCGGTGGGCGAGCGGGGCGTAGATGTAGAGCGTCTCGCCGGCAATCTTATATTGCTTGTTGGGCGCCATCGACCCCAGGGTGCGCATGTTGTGCAGTCGGTCGGCCATCTTGATTAGCACGACGCGGATGTCCTCCGACATGGTCAGCAACAGTTTGCGGAAATTCTCGGCCTGGGCCGATGCCTGTGCCCCGAATATACCTCCCGATATCTTGGTCAATCCAGCCACAAGCTGAGCTATCTTTTTGCCGAAATGCTGCTCGATATCCTCAACGGTGTAGTCGGTGTCCTCCACGACGTCGTGGAGCAGTGCCGCACATATCGAGGTGGAGCCTAACCCTATCTCTTGGCTCGCAATCTTAGCTACTGCGATGGGGTGCATGATGTAAGGCTCGCCGGAGCGACGTCTTATCCCTTTGTGGGCTTCCTTGGCAAAGTTGAACGCACGCTTTATTATTTCCACCTTCTTGCGGTGGTTGCTGTTGAGATAACCTTCGAGTACGTCGTTGAAGGCATCGTCTATCATTTTGTCCTCTTCGGGAGTCGTGAAATTATTCTCTGCCATATTGGGGGTGTTTTTAAGGTTGGCTATCCGTGATTGGGTAGGCGCTGTGGTTGATAAATCCTTGTTGTCGCTTAGGCAGTTGTTTGCTGTGATATTATTTCCGTAGAAGGTGTATTGCTTCGTCGTATCTTCTGCTTCGTCTATTCCGTTGCAGTAACTACTTCTGCGTTGCGTTATTCTCTACTTTGTGGCGGGTCCTACTTCGGCAGCGGCGCCGGTTGCCGGGTCAAAGAGCAGGTATACCGGAGCTTTCTTGTCGGTGAAGTTGGAGGGCGCCATACCGTAGATTATGCCCGACTGGGCGAGGTTCACCTCTTTGCGTGCCCACTCTTTCCCGTCGGCGCTCACCGTCACTAAGGCTTGCCCGGGTATGGTATATGCAACGCCCCCTTTGGGGAATGGCAATGTCTCGCCTTTTTCGTTGACGGGCATCTCGCCGCGTGCCGTCTCTTTGATGCTGAGGTAGACGGGAAAACCGCTTAGGTCGTTGGCGTCGACGATGCCGGAGGTGGCTGAGATGCGGGCTATGATTTGGCGGTTGATGTCGGCATCGGGCGTGATGGTGAAGGTGCGCACCTGGGTGTAGCTGCTCTTAGTGCCGAGAAACATGGCCATGAGTGCTTGCTCTTGCGCGTCGATGTTGTCCATGACTATTTTCATGGCGGCGCCGTCGGGTGGCATCTGCTCGGCTTGCCCGGTGATGAGGTCGGTGCGGCTCTGACGCAGCGCGTAGATCTGCTCGGCGGCAAGTTCGGCACGTTTGGCCGACGAATGGCTTTGCAGCATCTCCTGTGTGATGACTTGCCGGGCGGCTTCCGACTGCAACGGGGTGGGCTGCGCTTCCTGGGCTACGGGAAGGGTGGGTTGCGCGGTTTCAAGCAGCTTGTCGGTGTTGATGGCAAGGGGTAGGTTGTCGTCGTTGAGTATTATGAAGGGAGCCTGGTTGCTTTTGAGGGTCACCAAGTAGCGCTTGTCGGGGTCGGCGACGCCGTGGGTGCTCACCACCACGCTCTTTATAGTGGCGCTGAGCGACGGCTCGCTGATAGGGTTGTTGACATTGAGGTATTTTGGGGCGTATTTGTAAAATTCCCCGGGCTCCTCACGTGTGAACTCCGCCTCTATGGTGATGTTGATGGCGGTGACGGGCAGGGTATAGGCTATGCCGTATTCGTTGGCTTTCGTGGCTGTCAGGCGTTGCGTTTGCTGCGCCGACAATGTCGATGCCGCGGCCAATACTATGATTGCTGTTGTGGTCAATTTTCTCATAATCGCTAAACTGCTTTGTGGTGAGATTTTTTTTAACGTGAAGGTGACATTTTTTTAGTTATACCCACGCCTTTATGCTACTGAGGTCCCATGATAGCTTTGATAGCGCAACCCACGTTGTCGGCTATGTCGGAAGCCGTGACGCCATATTCCCCATGCTCTTCGGCGGCAAGTTCGCCAGCCAGGCCGTGGAGGAATACTGCCAATAGGGTGGCTATTTCGGCTTTGTAGTCCTGTGCCATAAAGGCAGCGAGCATGCCGGTGAGCACGTCGCCGCTGCCCGGGGTAGCCATCGCGGGGCTTCCCGACGAGTTGAAGTAGATCTTGCCGTCGGGGCGTATGATGGCTGTGTAATGCCCTTTGAGCACTATTAGTATGTGGTAGTGGCGGGCCACTTCGCAGGCTTTGCGCAACCGTGCTTCCATCGAGGTGTGGTGTCCGAAAAGCCGGTCGAACTCGCCCGCGTGGGGGGTGATAATCGAGAGCATCGGCAAGCTGTTGAGCATCGACGGCTTCATGGCTATGCAGTTGAGGGCGTCGGCGTCCAAGATGACGGGCGACTGGGCCGAGAGCAGCAGTTCCTCCAATGCTCGAAGGGTGGTCTCGTTGGTGCCGATGCCGGGCCCTATGGCGATGGCGTTGTATTTATGCGTGGGACGCATGCGGTCGATATACATTTCGCCTTGGTTGGCGCTATAGAGCGCTTCGGGCACAGCCGACTGGATGACGGGATAGCCGCATTTGGGCGCCTCTATCGTCACTTTGCCCACACCGGCTCTCAGAGCACCGCGTGCTGCCATCACTGCCGCTCCCATCATGCCGTAGCTGCCGGCATAGATGAGCGCCGTGCCGTAGTCGGCCTTAGAGCTGAACAAGGACCGGCGGCGTAGGGCGCGGTATACGTCGGCGTCCTCCACCAAGTAGAATTTTGATTTTATTTCCCCGGCTGCTTTTCGGCTTAGCCCTATGTCCAATACTTTCCATTCCCCCACCAGGTCGGCATTGTCGGCGATGAAAAACGCCAAACGTGGATGCTGAATGGCAAGGGTGAGCGTGGCATGGATGACGTCGCGTGATATCAGCGCGGGATTCCAGTCGCCGGCAAGTCCCGACGGTATGTCGATTGACACTACGGTGGCGTTGGCTTCGTTGATGCGCTGCACCAAGTAGGCAAATCCCCCTTTGAGGGGATCGCGGAGCCCCGACCCGAAAAGGCCGTCGATGATGAGGAGATTGCGCTGAAAATCCGGCACAATGAACGAGTCTATGATTTCCGTAAGCCCCACGCCGGGCGTTTGGGCATATCGGTCGCGGCACGTCATGCATTCAGCCGACAGCTTGTTGCCTCCGATATTAAATAGGTAGGCGTGTACTTTATAGCCCGCCTCGGCCAGGAGGGCGCCGCTGGCCAGCGCGTCGGCACCATTGTTGCCTGGTCCCGCAAATATTACCACCGGTTTTGTGGCTTTCCACCGCGCTATTATCTCGTCGGCCACCCCTCGCGCCACACGGTCGATGAGTTCGAGCGATGTAACACCCTCATTCTCAATAGTATACTGGTCTATTTGCCTAATTTCACTATTCGTAAATATTTTCATCGGAAATTGCACATTATTGACTACAAATTTACACATTTTTTTTAGCGTATCAAAAAAACTTTAGGCAAGGTAGATGATTTATGAAATTCTTTCATTAAATTTGCACTAATTTACATTATCACAATGAACCAGGTAACATACAACGGGCTCACTTTCGAGCCATACATCCGACGCGAGCAAATCGACAAGCGCATCAAGGAGATAGCCGCGACGATTACAGCCGAGTATGAGGGCAAAAATCCTCTGTTCCTTTGTGTGCTTAACGGCGCGTTCCCGTTTGCTGCCGACCTATTCAGAGCGGTGGATTTCGATGCTGAAATTTCTTTCATCCGCCTTAAAAGTTATGAAGGAATGGGTTCGACCGGTGTCGTTAAGGAGGTTATTGGGCTCAATGAGGACATCAAGGGCCGCTCAGTAATCATAATCGAGGATATCGTCGACACGGGTAACACGATAGCCGGGCTTCTCGACACGCTCAATGAAAAGCAACCTGCTGAAATCAAGGTGGCGACATTGCTGTTCAAGCCCGAAGCTCTCAAAGTCGACATCAAGCCCGACTATGTGGGTTTCGCCATCCCTAAGAAATTCATCATCGGTTTCGGACTGGATATCGACGGCCTCGCCCGCAACCTCGACGACATCTATGTTCTCAAAGAGAACAATTGATGCCCCCTCCCATGCCGGCTCTTAGCCATGGCATTGCCTTAATATCAAGGCGTTAACCTTAAAACACGATAATAATACCGGGTAAAGCACCGACTCCCCGCCTGGATGCGGGGTGCCGCACTAAAGTCATGTAATATTAATAACAACCTATAATATGGCAAACATAATAATATTTGGAGCACCCGGAAGCGGCAAAGGCACGCAAAGCGAACGCCTTATAGCTAAATACAACCTGTGTCACATCTCCACCGGCGAGTTGCTGCGCGACCATATCGCACGCAAGACCGAACTTGGAATCGTGGCCGACTCTTACTGCTCGCGTGGACAACTTATCCCCGACGACCTCATGATTGAGATCTTGGCCCACACCATCGACAACGACCCCAATGCGGCCAAGGGGCTGATACTCGACGGTTTCCCCCGCACTATCCCACAGGCTCGTGCCCTCAAGCAGCTGCTTGCCGAGCGTGGCATGAAAATCGACAATGTCATAGGTCTCGAAGTGCCCGAAGACGAGTTGGTACAACGTCTCTTGAAACGTGGCCAGGAATCGGGCCGTTCCGACGACAATCTCGAGACCATCAACAAGCGCTTGGACGTGTACCGCACCCAGACATATCCCTTGCGCGACTACTATATCAACGAGGGTAAGTATGCCGCCATCAAAGCCACCGGCACCATCGATGAAATCTTCGAGCGCATCGCCGATGTGATCGAAGGCCGATAACTGCCCTCCCGTTTGTCAACTTTTTAACGGCCGGATGTCGCCAACCGCGACGCCCGGCCGTCGTGCGCATATATGCTACGCATGTTCCCTGTTCCCTATTCCCTGTTTATCAATTTAGTGTAATATATATTTTTCATTTTTCCTTTGTCGCCTCTACGGAAATCGGGGACTGAGTCGGAAAAATTCATCAGTTGTTCCAGGATACTGCCATGCGGTACGAATTTTTTTTTAAATTTGCAGTATGAATAAGTAACTCTTTTTAAGAGATAATGGCTAATAAGAATCTCAATAAGGCTAAGGAAGCCAAGAAAGATGAGTTTTACACTCAGCTTGAAGATATAAATAATGAGCTGCGTCATTACCGCGAACATTTCCGTGGTAAGACTGTGCTGTGCAATTGCGATGATCCACGTGTCAGCAACTTTTTCAAATATTTTGCCTACAATTTCGAGTTTCTCGGTTTGAAGAAGCTGATTGCAACCTGCTATAAAAGTCAGGATGTCAATCTATTTTCAGAGGGTACAAGTGAACAGGCTGTATACCTTGTTTATGAGGGCGATAAGAATGGAAACAATATCCCCGACGATGAGGAAATAGAGGTCTTGCCACTCAAAGGAGACGGCGATTTCCGCTCTGCCGAGTGCATCGAGTTCCTAAAAGAAGCAGATATTGTCGTTACCAATCCGCCATTTTCGCTGTTCCGCGAATACGTTGCCCAACTTGTCAAATATGATAAGAAGTTCTTGATAATTGGCAATGTAAATGCAGTTACTTACAAAGAGATATTTCCACTTATAATGAGTAATCAAATATGGTTTGGAGCCAGCATTCATAGTGGAGATAGGAAATTTTGGGTGCCGGACGATTATAAACTTGAAGCAGCAGGATGCGGAATTGATGAAACAGGGCGAAAATATATCCGTGTCAAAGGTGTTAGATGGTTTACAAATTTAGACTATAAAGATCGTCATGAGGATATTATCCTATACAAACAGTATAATCCCGACGAATATCCCAAATATGACAACTATGATGCTATTCATATAACAAAGACTGAGCTAATTCCAAATGACTATGACGGAATTATGGGAGTCCCAATAACATTTTTGGATAAATATAACAGTTCCCAATTTGAAATATTAGGAATGACGGATAGAGATAGTCCTTTATGCACAAAAATATATACTAAAGAAGACTCACCCAAATATGGAGATTTGAATAGGAGAAGTGTCCTAATTGTAAATGGAGAATTCAAACTTCAATTCCCCCGTATTCTTATCCGTCGAAAACAATAAGCCATGAAGATAGAACTAAAATCAATAAAGATTGCCGACCTTATTGCCGGCTATTCCAATGACCCGGACACCGGTGTGAAGGGGTATGGTGGCAAACTGGATATTCGCCCTCCATATCAAAGGGAGTTCCGCTATGATGTGAAGCAACAAAAAGCGGTTGTTGATACCATTCTCAAAGGTTTTCCACTGAATATCATGTATTGGAGTGTGGGCGAGGACGGCAATTATGAAATGATTGACGGCCAGCAGCGCACTCTCTCTATCTGCGAGTTCTGGACTCATGGCTTCAATATCGAAGACCCTGACCGTGGTACGCTGTATTTTTCAACTCTCACGAAAGATGAGCAAGAAAAATTTCTGAACTATGAGCTAACTGTCTATTTCTGCGAGGGTACTGACAAAGAAAAGCTCGATTGGTTCAGGGTAATCAATATCGCTGGAGAGAAACTTCTTGATCAGGAGTTGCTCAATGCAGTTTATACTGGCCCGTTTGTTTCGGATGCACGACGCCATTTCTCAAAGAACGGTTGCCCTGCATACAAGCTCGGTGCAGATTATCTTAACGGCAATGCTATTGAACAGGCTTATCTATCGACAATTCTCAAATGGGCGGCTCGCCATGATGGTATTGCAAAGATAGATGAGTATATGGCTCTTCATCAGTTCGACCCAAATGCCAATAAACTTTGGGCATACTTCGTGGCCATCATAACTTGGATAAGCTCGACCTTCACGAAATATCGCCGCGAGATGAAAGGTCTGGACTGGGGCGCGATGTATGATGAGTTCCATGAAAATACCTACGACACCGTCGCTCTTGAAAAGCAGATACATGACCTGATGGAAGATGACGAGATAATGAAGAAAGCCGGCATTTACCGCTATGTGCTGAGTGGCGACTTGCGGGACCTCTCATTCCGCACATTCGACAAGAAGCAAAAACGCGAGGCATACGAGCGTCAGAATGGTATCTGTATTCATTGCGGCAAGCATTTTGAATTGGAGGAAATGGAGGCAGACCATATCACTCCGTGGAAAGAAGGTGGCACAACAGTTGCCGAGAATTGTCAGATGCTCTGCCGCAACTGCAACCGCATCAAAGGAGCGAAATAACTGATTTAATCAAAGCCTAATTCACTACGCATTTTCTTGGTCAGACCCTTTGCTGTCTGATTATATGCGTGGTGAATTATATTTTTCTCTATAGCAATTGGAATATTGCTGTTGAAGTCTATAGAAATCCAATGCCGTTTGTTCATGTGGACCATGGCTCTATCATTGAGTTTGTAACGCAATCTTAAATGAAGGAGCCGTGGGGGCAGGTGCAAGGTTTTTTGGCTTTGGGTGGGCCAATTAAAGAAATTTTTTGTAAATTTGCAGTTAGTCCCTTAGTGGATGGACTGTTGTTATACCATCGAAGGACTTTTAGTATAAGATAAAGTTGTTTTTTAAATGAGCCAGGACGACATATTCAGCACATTGCCGGAAGATAACGAGATGACAAATCCCACCCTTGCGGGGGAGGATGTGACCTACACCGAGGATAATATCGTAACG
>JAQXRH010000009.1 GCA_029218425.1 Bacteroidales bacterium
GATCCTAAGTGGCTTATCGGGTTCAGCGATGTGTCGGCGTTGCATGCGCTGATGTCGAGCCGAGGGATAGTGAGCATACACGGGTCGATGGCCAAGGCGCTCGCTATCGACCCCATAGATGCACCGCATAATGCCATGCTGGTCGACATGCTTTTTGGCCGCCGGCGCGACGATTTCACCTTTGGCGGACACAAGTACAATGTGGCTGGGGAGGCCACCGGGAGGTTGCGTGGTGGTAATCTTGCTGTGTTGCAGGCGCTTATATCTACGCCCTACGATGTCTTTGACGAAGGTCTGCTCTTCATCGAAGATATTGCCGAACCGATATATAAGGTGGAACGTATCCTTTACCAGTTGAAACTGTCGGGACGGCTTGACCACATCAAAGGGTTGATAATAGGGCAGTTTACCGAATATGACGCCGACCGCAATTTCAGCGACATCTACGACATGATAGCCCCGATAGTGCGCAGTCTCGGTATCCCCGTGGCGTTTGATGCTCCGATAGGGCATGTGAGAGGCAATATGCCGTTGCTCCACGGCGCAAGGGTGACGCTCAATGTCGCTTCCGACACCGCCGGAATAAGCTATCGGTAGACCGCATTTTGGCAAATTTTAGCAAGGCGTATTATAGTTAACTTAATTTATAAGTTAATTATTTCGTATTCTCAAAATATTGTAATATCTTTGCTAAAAATAACTTTTAAGTTAAGATTGTGCAATGAGATGAGGCAAAAATATCGCATAGAATTGATAGAGGAACACGAGATGGTGAATTTCTATAGTATTCACCTGGCGCATAATGAATTGTCTGAACTTGAACGTTTTTTTGAGAAATTCCCTGAGGGTTGCGAATATGATGAAGAGGTCGATGTCATTATCTCATGGCTGGACAAGATAGGCGAAAATGGCGCATTTGAGCGTTATTTCCGCCCGGAAGGGAAATATGGAGATGGAGTAGGAGTTATCCCTATTGATGTAGGCAACAAATTACGTCTGTATTGTTTAAGAATTTCTGATAAAATATTAATATTTGGAAATGGTGGAGTCAAAGACTCCGACTCATGGCAGAATAGCGAAACGCTTGCTCCTTATGTTGAAATGCTGATAGATACAAGTCGATTTGTCGCATCTCGCGTAGGGAATGGAGAAATTATAATTGTAGACAAAGAACTTATTGGCAACTTAAATTTTATACGAGATGAAAAGAAGTAGTATAATAGAAGAAAGACGCCGAAAGGTTAATCCCGAAGTTCGGCGAATAGTAAATCTTTCGTTCGAAATTGTGGACCGTATTCACACAATTTTGAATGAGAAAGGTATGAAGCAAAAAGATCTAGCAGAGCGGTTGGGGAAAAATGAATCGGAAATCAGCAAGTGGATGCGTGGAACGCATAATTTTACAATTGATACGCTTGTGTCAATAGAGGATGCCCTTGGCGAACCTATCATTTCGGTTTGTCAACAAACGTCCACTTCTGTAATAGCTTAGTGGATGTTATACGGTCAAAATGTTGAGGTAAATCACGTTGGTGGGCTATTCACCGTCTATATCTATGCTTCATGGTGCGACAGTGACGCACCATGTCGCTTCCGACACCGCCGGAATAAGCTATCGGTAGCGGGAAGGCGGAGAGGATGTAAATCGGCGACCTACGGGCGCCTTTGCGTGGTAGTATAGTAGCCTGGTACATCTTCACAATGCTTAGATGTACCAGGCTACTGCTATATCAGCGTCCTATCGGACGCTCTTGTGGCGGTTGCACCGGAATGATGACTTCGACAGTAGAGACTCACTTTTGTTGCAGAAAGGTTGTGAGAGTTGATGGTGGGCAGGTGGGGTTGTAGATTCCAAAACGAAGTGCAACATTGAGGCAGGTGGGGGTGGAGGGATTTTTGGCAGTTGGAAAAATTTTTATTACATTTGTAGGTTAATCGTAGGTATCGCGGGCGACCGATAGGTCGCTATGCCAGTGAGTCATGCTTGGCTATGGAAATGTATGCTATTCATGGCATACTTGCCTTGAGTGCTATATGTATGATATTCAAATGATTAAAATGATAATAATATTTCATACGACAATAGAAGGATATGAATTTTGCAATAATAGCAGCCGGTGAGGGTTCGCGTCTGCAACAGGAAGGAGTATCGACACCCAAACCATTGGTATCGCTCAATGGGCGTCCGATGATCGGACGGCTCATAGATATCTTCGTCAACTGTGGTGCGGAGTGCATTTCGGTGATAGTCAACGAGCAGATGACCGAGGTGAGAGAGTATCTAACAAGCCTGAAGTCCCAATTGCCGGTAGAATTGCGATTGGTGGTGAAGTCGACGCCGAGTTCGATGCATAGCTTTTATGAGGTGAGCAGCATATTGCCCGAGGGACGATTCATACTGACCACTGTCGACACCATCTTCCATGAGGAGGATTTCCGGCGTTATGTCCAGGCCTTCGCCGAGGCTGATGCGTCGATTGACGGGATGATGGCCGTTACATCGTATATCGACGATGAGAAGCCGCTCTATGTGGATGTCGACGAGCAGATGCGCATCACGGCCTTCAACGACAGCCCGTCGGCCATAGCAAAGTATATATCGGGCGGCATCTACGGGTTGGATCGTAGTGCGATAGGAGTGTTGCAGAAATGCATTGACGGAGGGGTGAGCCGTATGCGCAACTTCCAGCGAGCGCTTGTGGCCGAAGGACTCAACCTTCGTGCCTTCGACATGGGAAAGATAATAGATGTGGACCACCAGTCGGACATTGAGAAAGCCAATGCGCTAATAAACAGATAAATAAGAATAATCAACATAATCATCCACCATGGCTGACATAAAGATAGCGGCAATAATGCGAGCGGGAGCCTATTCCCCCAATCATATCGGCAACGATGCCGCAATACTCAACGCCGTCACCGAGCAGCTGCGCAAACGCGGTTGTGAGGTCAATATCTACTCCGAGGAGCAGTTTATCAACGGCAGTGTCAAAGAAGATGTAATAGTGAATATGTGCCGCGAGCGCCGGTCGATCGACTTGCTCCAGAAGCTCGAGGAGGAGGGCCGATTGGTAATCAATTCGGGCCACGGCATCGAGAATTGCACGCGAGAGCGCATGACACGTATACTCATGGGGCACAACATCCCATATCCCGACAGCTTGATGGTCGACACCGACGAGGTGGTCAAAGGCAAGCTCGTAAAGGCGGGTTTCAGCCGTTGCTGGATAAAGCGCGGCGACTTCCATGCCATGCACAAGGAGGATGTGTCGTACGTGCGTCATCCCGAGGAAGCTCAGGAGGTGTTGCAGGAATATTTCCTCCGCGGAATCAAGAGAGCGGTCATCAATAAGCACCTTGTGGGCGACCTTATCAAGTTTTACGGCGTGTCGGGTTCGCGGTTCTTCTATTGGTTCTATCCATTTGACGAGGGTCATAGCAAGTATGGCCACGAAGCCATCAATGGCAAGAGCCAGGGCTTGGAATTTGACAAGGACAAGATGCGCGAGATATGCCAGAACGCGTCGGACGTGCTCGATGTGAAGATTTATGGCGGCGACTGCATCATATCGCCCGACGGCGATATCCGCATCATTGACTTCAACGACTGGCCCAGTTTCGCCCCGTGCCGCGATGCTGCCGCCCCGCATATCGCAAAATATATCCTTTCGGAAATTAAAAAACGGTAAAGCCAACCGTTCTCTCTTTCTGCTACAATAATGAGCCGACGGCACATAAGCAATCCGTCATATAGCTCTACGCTTCAATTTTAAAGTGAATGTAATGAGTAATCAATCAAAAGAGTCATATAAAGAAAAAGCTGCGAAGGTGTCGTATCGCGACACGCTGAAATCAATGGATACCGAAGAACACATTGACCTATGGTTTTATCGACCCATAGGATTTATGTGGGCCAAACTGGCGGCTCGAATGGGTGTTACACCCAATGCCATCACCATAGCTTCGATATTTTTGGGGGTAGGAGCCGGAGTGGCATTCTACTTCAACAATATGTGGATCAACGTTGTAGGCATGTTATTGCTGGTGTGGGCCAATTCATTTGACAGTGCCGATGGCCAGCTTGCCCGCATGACGGGACAATATTCGCGCTTAGGCCGCATACTCGACGGCCTTGCCGGCGATATATGGTTCACGACGATATATTTCTCGCTCTGTTTCCGTGAGATAGTGACGTCGCCATTTTTCATAGAGCACCATTGGGTGATATGGACGTTGGCGGTGACCACCGGAATGTGCCACGCCAAGCAGGCGTCAATGGCCGACCATTACCGGCAGTTCCACCTGTTCTTCCTTAAAGGGAAAGACGGCAGTGAATTGGAAAATGTAGACGATTTGCGGGCACGTCAGAAAGCGACCCCATGGAAGGGTAATTTCTGGAACAAAGTGACGATGGCATTCTATATCAACTACACAGTGTCGCAGGAGAAGATGACCCCCAACATGGAGGCGCTGCGCAGGGTGTTGCGTGAACGTTTCCACGACGGCGCCATCCCACAGCGTTTGAGAGACGATTTCCGCGCCTTGAGTTTGCCTCTGATGAAGTATACCAATATCTTGTCGTTCAACTGGCGAGTGATAGTGCTGTTTATCGCGCTCTTTGTGAAGATGCCGTGGATATACTTTGCATTTGAGTTTACGGTGCTCAATGCGCTTATGATATATATGGTGGTGCGCCATGAAAAGATATGCCGCGCTATGACTCAACGCATTAAAGACGGAGAATATGATGAATGAAATCAAAGGAATAATATTTGACTACGGAGGCACAATCGACAGCCATGGCGATCACTGGAGCGAGGTGATATATGATGGCTACAAGGCTTGCGGCGTCGAAGTCGACAAGGACGAGTTTCGTAGCAGCTATGTGTATGCCGAGCGCGAATTGGCACGCGTACGCCACATCTATCCGGAGCACACCTTCTTAGATTTGATGAACATAAAGATGCGCCTGGAGCTTGGCGACTTGGCCAATCGCGGCATAATCACGCAAGCCGTAGCCGACGAAAAGGCGCAGCCGATAGCACGCTATTGCTATGAGCGCGCTTGCGCCTCGGTCGACGATGCCCGCCCCGTGTTGGAGCAGCTTTCGCAGAAATATCCGTTGGTCCTGGTGTCCAATTTCTACGGCAATGTGGAGAGCGTGATACGCGACATGGGCATACGCCAATATTTCCGCGGCATCATAGAGAGCGCCGTGGTGGGAGTACGCAAGCCCGATGCCCGTATCTTCATGCTGGGAGTGATAGCGCTCGGGTTGAAGCCCGAGGAGGTGCTTGTGGTAGGCGACAGTATGCGCAAAGATATCCTCCCGGCCGAGTCGATAGGTTGCCGCACGGCATGGCTCAAGGGAAAAGGATGGACGGCCGAAGAGGATGCGATGACGCATCCGTCGCAGATAACATCGCTTGCCGACCTCCTCAAGTAAGTGTTTGCAGCAACGGCAGAGCGATGAATAGCCGGAAAGATGTAGCGATGAATACCGGCAACGGCAGAGCGATGAATAGCCGGCAATGGTAGAGTAAATAAATATCAGCAACGGTAGTGAGATGAAGAAGAAAGAGATAAAGGCGAAATTCCTGCAAGGTGGGGGCATATTTATGTTCCTGCGTTCGGTCATCACGTCGCAAATCTCGGCCTATACCGACTTCATCGTCAGTTTTATATTCTATGCGCTGATATCGCTGTCGGCCGGACTTTCGGCCATGATAGGCGCCACAGCGGGTGGCGTGGTCAACTGCCTTATCAACTATAAGTTCACTTTCAGGATGCGCGAGAGTTCGTATCTCGCCATCGGTGTCAAATTTTTCTTAGTATGGCTGGGTAGCCTGTTGCTCAACACGTTTGGCACCCAGTATCTCACCAACTTGTTGGATAATAGCACATTGCTAGATTCGGTCAACATGGTCGACAATATCCGTTTCACCATAGCGCGAGTAGTCACCTCGATTATAGTGTCGGTGTTCTGGAACTTCCTCTTGCAACGCTATTTTGTGTTCCGTTCCACCGGCTTTGACAACTTCATCGACCGCTGCCATTACTTCCTCCACGCCCTCTTCTCCAAGCGTTATTGACCGCGTCGGCAGTCCACTTCGTGCCACATATGTCAGAAAATCTTTGGAGATTTATAGGCTGAAGTGCGATACCACTTGGTGTCGTGCTTATATCGCGAAATGGCGATGGAGGGGCTTACGCCGCATCGTTTAGCTTCTTTAGCAATGGTATTTACTACCTTATAGGGTGAAAGGCTTGAACATCCCACTTTAAGGATGTTTTCCCATGTTTCATTCGGGATGAGCATCTGTTGAGCAAACTCGTTGGCCTCTTTTTCTATCGGGTCGTTTGAATATTCAATGCCTTCAATAGAAATGAAAGCCTTGTCCTCATCAGAGAAGTGGCGGTCTATATGGCATAGCTCATGAAGAATGTCAAATGCAAGTTTGTCCATGTCGTTGTGACGGTAAGTCACTGTGATTACCGGCATGTCGCCACTGAAGGTAGAATAAGCATCAATCGGAGCCTTGTCCAATTTGTCCACCTTAATATAGGATATGCCATAATAATTTAGGCATTCTTTGATGGATTCAGTTGTAAGGACCCCTTTATTTGCTTTGCAAGCGATAGCCTCAGCTGCTTTCATGGCATCACCCCTCCGGTAATTGCCCAATGGCTTGATGCGGGAGATTTCAAGTTTGTTAAGGATTAGCCAGGTAAGCATGTTCCTTTCATCCATCAGCACCTTTTCGCTATGCTTGTACATGCCATTGACTTGCTGCCGCAGCTCGTCGGAAGAGAGTAAGTCAAATGGGAACAACGCTTTAACCCTCTTCACCCTTTCCGAGCAAGGCAATATCGCAATGCCCAGTCGTTTATACAGGGCTTGGATGTTGAAAATTTCGGCACATGCCTCTTCAAATTGTATAGCGTACTGTTCAGCCGTCCTCTTTTCATCCAAAGCCTTACATTCATACATGAATCCGTTGTGGAGATTCATCCAGATGTTGAAGGGAATACCCAGCTGAGATTCGAGCTTCATGGCCAAATCTTCATTCAGGTTACGTTTCCCTTTGATAAATTCATTAAGGTGGGTCGCTTGTATGCCAATTGCTTGGGCGAAATCTTTTTGTTTGATACCACGTTCCTGCAACTCTTCACGCAAGATTTCTCCCGGGTGGATTGCCCTGGCAGGAACTATTCGGTTACTTCTTGTTGCCATAATGAGTGCTATCTATTTCTAAAAGTTCAACTTCGATGCC
>JAQXRH010000010.1 GCA_029218425.1 Bacteroidales bacterium
ACATATTTATAATCTGATTATTGTAGATGAGAGTGGCTCAATGTCTCATATGACGAAAGCCACTCTTTACGGCATAAATGAGACGATAGGCACAATACGCGCTGCGCAGGAGCAGTATGCTTCCACCCAGACGCATACGCTGACTTTGGTCACTTTTGATTCCGACTCAGATCGGCCCGATGTCAGGGTAATGATATGCAACGAGCCTATCTCCAATGTGAAAGAGTTTAAGGATTATTCGCCAAGCGGATGTACGCCGCTTTATGATGCAATGGGGCAGTCATTGACAACTCTTCATAATCATATTAAGGAAGATAATGATGCTACGGCTGTTGTGACAGTCCTAACCGATGGATTGGAAAATGCCTCCAAAGAATGGACCGCGCGAAGGCTGAGCGGCTTGATTGAGCAACTTAAATCGGAAGGGTGGACTTTCTCATATATGGGCTCTGCACATAATGTTAAGGAAGTGAGCGATTTACTTTCCATAGATAATGTTGTCGAATTTAGCCATGACGACCTTGGTGCCGATATGACTTGGAGACGTGAACGTTCATCACGTAGAGCATACTATGACAAAATGAATGCAATGTATCATGCCGACTGCAATATGTCCTCAAGTGAGATGTTGGAACAGAAACGCTCCTTTGCTAAACAGTATTATGAAGTTAGAGTTACGCCTGAACGCATAGAGCGTTTGGAAAATTCTAATGATATTTTTGTATTTGGCAGCAATGCCAAAGGGTTTCATAATGGAGGGGCAGCGGCACAGGCTATGCACAACTTTGGGGCGATATATGGTCAAGGCGAAGGGCTTCAAGGGCAGAGCTATGCAATTCCTACAATGGAAGGGTTTGAGAGCATGAAAGAGGCTGTGGCGCGCTTCACTCAGTTTGCCGCCGAGCATCCTGAGTTGCACTTTCTTGTGACACGTATCGGCTGTGGTATTGCCGGATATACTGTCAGTCAGGTAGCACCGCTATTCAAAGATTGCATCGCGTTGGAAAATGTGACTTTGCCTTCCGATTTCTGGCGCGAACTCGGGTTAAGGATGTTCTAAATGCCGGTGTAGGATGTTTAATAGAAAAACGATATTGATAATAAATAGTTGGCTTACGTATTAAAAAATGGATGAACAGAATAGCAATCTGTGGCAGCGTGTGAAAGGAGCGCTCCCGATGCCGAAATCTACGCTCCGGCGCATACTTAAATATTTGGCGATAGCCTTGGCGCTGATGCTCGTGGTGGTGTTCACGTGCCATTTCATCGTGGTGGCGAATGCTTCGGGTCGCACCTCCGACAATGTAGGCGAGGTGCCTCACAATCGCTATGGGTTGTTGCTCGGCACTTCACCTATTACACCCGGAGGTGCACACAATTATTATTTCGACAATCGCATCATCGCTACTGACGAGCTATATAAAGCAGGCAAAATTGATAGTATCATAGCCTCAGGGGGCGATTACACCGCCACCGGGCGGTACGGCTGCGATGAACCGGCGGCTATGCGTGACTCACTTGTGGCTCGTGGTATACCCGCCGGGCGCATCATCCTTGATTACGATGGGACACGAACTCTCAACTCAATCGCAAAAGCAAAGACGGTTTATGGCCTTGACAGCGTGACTCTGATATCGCAAAAGTATCATAATGAGCGCGCTATTTACCTCGCCGACCGCTACGGCATCTATGCCGTGGGCTATAATGCCGAGCCGTCGCCCATATTCAAGAATCGGGTCAAGAACACCGTGCGCGAATACTTTGCTCGCGTCAAGTTGTTCATCGACATATTGTTATAGCTTAATCTAATACATCGGGGTGAAGGGGGGCGCGGGGCGCAGCGACTCCGTTAGGTCGCCGCAGGAGTTGAGCGTGTCGGCGGTGACCAGTTTCATCACGGAGCTGCCGCGGTTAAGGTCGCAGCGATGCAGGTCGATGTAGTATAGGCCGTTGGCTACGGCGAGGTCGAAGTAGTAGCGCAGGTCGCGCAGGTTGGAGTAGGTGCGCCATTGGGTCGACGATACGTTGGGGGCGTCGTCGACAACGTAGGTGTAGGGCACGCAGCAGTTATATAGCACGGTGCGTGCGATGGCCACTCCGAGGTCGGCATCGGCGGTTTTTGCCACGTGGGTCGTGAAATAGTTGGCGCGTGTGCAGCGGTCGGGGCTCGACACTGTGCCGGGCAGCGTGGTGTGTCCCCCTTTCTTGTCCCAGTAGTCAACGATGGCTTGCATCTGCTGCCACGACGGGTCGTTGGTCATGGCGTGCATGTCGGTGTCACCCTCGTAGATGTTTATGTCGCCGTTGTCAAATTCTATCACTGCCGTGTGTCCGGTGGCATCGGTGACGCCCCAATGCAGCGCCGACACGGTGCCAGAGTCGAATGTGGCGCCCGAGAGCGAGAAATCGTGCTTCTTAAGCACCTCTATCACCTCGGCCGTCGTGGCGTTCATATCGAGCAACCATGCCGGGAACATGGCCAGCGACATGGGCGGACGCTCGGCGGTCGACGCGTTGTCGTAGACGGTGCCTTTGCAGAACAGCCCGTTGACCGATAGCCCTTTCTCGTTCATCCCCTCCGTGACGCCGCCATCGTAGCTTACGGCATATACTGCGCCATATTTCGACGTCCACTCCACGGCTCCCGCTTTGTCCGACCCTCGCTTTTGCATGCCGCGCGGGTAGACGTAGATGTTGGTGGGGATAGGGGTGCGCCAGTCGAGCGAACGGCCTATGATTATCAGACTGCTGTCGCCGCGGTAGATGATGCGGGTGCAGGCTTCGCCTTGTTGAGGCGATGCTGTAGCGATGGCCATGACAGCAAGTAGGGCTATCGCCATGGGTGTGCTTAATCGTTTCATAATGAGGAAATTTAGTCGACATTATTTCAACGTCGTACCGGCCGCTAATGTTCACCCTCACCGCCAAGGTTAGAAAAAGAATGGCCGGCGTTATCATCAACGGCAGCCATTCTTTTCTATTAACCAAATTCTATATGAGAAAATATCTATGCTTTAAATAAGAGATGTTTGAAATAAATTTTGATTAATTTTATTAGGTTTTTCTGTCTGACTCTATTATTCTGAGTACAAATATCGCTACTTTTTTTCTTAAAAAAATACCTCAAAGTAGGTATAATTTTACCAAATGGATGTTTTTCAGTGTATTACAATAACCTGCCATTTTCAGAAAGTGGTGAATGCCAAGTAATTGGTGGTAAACTGCTGCCACTATAGGCGACCGTGCCATTACTGCCGACGCTATTTCTCATTCACTCATCCTCTCATTTGTGTCTTTATTGGTGCTGTTAGGAGCGGTTTTGGAACAAATTCGATAAATTTTTATAGAAATTTGTATATTTGAACAATAATAATTACCTTTGTCGAAATCTCCAGTTCTTGCCTTAATTATTTAATATTAGCATATTTACTTACATTTCTAAAAACAACAAGAGAAGATGAAAAAGTTTTCACGCTTGCTGCTGGGAACTGCTGTAGCCATGACAGCGCTCTCTACCAATGCGGCAACCTTCATCGGCGATCGTACCGACTTCCGCGACGAGACCATCTACTTCACCATGACTACTCGTTTCTATGATGGCGATCCTACCAACAACACCTACTGTTGGGATGGTGTTCTTAATGTCAACGACCCTGAGTGGCGTGGCGATTTCCAAGGCCTCATCGACAAGCTCGACTACATCAAGGCCCTCGGTTTCACCGCCGTGTGGATCACTCCTATCGTAGAAAACGGTTCGGGTCTCGACTACCACGGTTACCATGCTATGGACTTCTCTCGCATCGACCATCGCTATGTGGCTAAATCGGCCACCGTTGAAGATGCCGACGTCGCTTTCCAGACCCTCATCGACGAGGTGCACAAGCGCGGCATGAAACTTATCCTCGATATCGTGTTGCAGCACACCGGCAACTTCGGCGAAAGCCACCTCTGCAAAATGTTTGAAAAGGACTATTCGCAGGACCTCGGCGACATCAACGCTTCTATGAAAGTCGTGCCGCAGAGCGAAGGCGGTATGCTCCCCTCCAACTATGCTTCCATGAAGCCTGCCGACCAATACGGCTCTCGCCTTGCCTTGATGAAGAATACCGACTTCACCAACAAGGACACCCACAACTATTGGCACCACAAGGCCTGGTTTGACTGGGACGACCCCTCCCGCTGGTGGGGCCAGATTGCCGGCGACTGCGTCGACCTCAACACTGAGCACCCTGGCGTCAGCTCTTATATAGTAGATTGCTATTCTCGCTTCATCAAGATGGGCGTCGACGGCTTCCGTATCGACACCGCCGGACATATTCCACGTCTGTCGTTCAACAACAACTTCCTCCCGCAGCTCCTCGAAGCTTCGGAGTCGGCCGAAGCCAAGGCCAAACGCGGCAACACTCCCTTCTTCATGTTCGGTGAAGTCTGCGCCCGCTCCATGGAAGTAATCTACCGTGGCGCCAACTACAACTGCTCTCCCTGCTACTACACCTGGAAAGAATCGAAAGACTATCCCTGGGATTACGACCCCGCTTCATGGGACAATGTCGTTGCCATCCCCACCGAGACCGAAGGCTCGCAGGACTATGGGACCGTAAGCGGCCACACTAACTGGGAATCGGTCCTTCAGCAAGGCGTCGACGACCTCGGCCATTCCGGCGAAATCCTCCGTCGCAGCGACAACGCTCTCCTCAAGGGTAACGATTACCACACCCCCGACTATTCCGACTTCTCAGGCTTGAGCGTCATCGACTTCGCCATGCACTGGAACTTCAACTCCGCTGCCGGCGCTTTCGGCGTCCACTCTCAGGACTACCTCTACAACGACGCTACCTACAACGTGGTCTACGTCGACTCCCACGACTACGCCCCCGACAGCAACTACCGCTTCAGCAAGGACCAAGCCACATGGGCTGAAAACCTCTCGCTCATGTTCACTTTCCGCGGCATCCCCTGTATCTACTACGGCTCGGAAGTCGAATTCCAGAAAGGTAAAGATATCGACAAAGGCGCTATCCTCGCTCTCAAAGACACCGGACGTGCCTACTTCGGCGGCTACATCGAAGGCGACCTCAACGTCACCGACTTCGCCGAATACAACGGCGCTACCGGCAACATCGCCTCAACCCTTACCTATCCTCTCGCACGCCACATACAGCGCCTCAACAAGATACGCGCCGCCGTGCCCGCCCTGCGTAAAGGCCAGTACTCTACCGACGGCTGCTCCGGCAAGCTCTCTTTCAAACGTCGCTACAAAGACAGCAAAATCGACTCCTACGTTTTGGTTACCATCTCCGGCAGCTCTACTTTCACCAACATCCTCAACGGTACTTACGTAGATGCCATCACCGGCGATGTAGTTAACGTGACCAACAATACCCTGACTGCCGAATGTTCCGGCAAAGGCAACATGCGCGTCTATGTGCTCAACGGCCCCGGTAAAATCGGCGAAGACGGCAAATACCTCTTCAAAGACGCTTCTGTTGACCAGCCCTGGACTGAATGGCCCGACGAGACCATGCCTGAAGAAACATGGACCGTGAAACCTACACCTGGCAGTGGCGGCGGTGGCGAAGGTGGCAGCAGCTCCGATCGCGTAGAGCCCGACCCCGTCATCACTCCCTCGCTCGAAGCCGGTGAGCAAGCCATATTCCTCTACCACGAGTCGTGGACCAAAGCAACCGTTTGGGTATGGGGCTCGTCGAAAAACTTCACCGGCGGCAAATGGCCCGGTCAGTCCATGGAATACCTCGGCAACAATATGTACAAGTGGACCTACAACGGTTCCGAAGAAATTCCCGAAGGCGCCTCCATCATCTTCAGCAACAACGGTAACAGCCAGTCGCCCGGCAACGACCAAGGTGGTTACAACTTCGTCAACGGCGGTGTCTACAAGCTCGGTGACAACCGCAACCCCTACGAGGTGATCACTCCTTCAGGCCTCTCCGTGAGCATCTCGCCCAAAGGCGGCACTTTCGTGGATACCCAGGAAATCACTATCACTGCTTCCAACGCTACTTCAGCTTGGTATAAGATTGGCAACGGTCAGCAAAACTCTTTCAACGGTTCTGCTAAGTTCACTATCGGCGCCGACATGGCTAATGGCGAGTCGGTAACCATAAGCTGGAGCGCTACCAACGGCACCGAAACCAAAACTGGCTCTGCAGTGTTCACCAAAGTTGAAACCAAGTCGAACGAATGGCACATCTTCTTCGACAACACCGCCAACTGGGGCAGCGTTTACTGCTACATCTACGGCGGCGAAGCCGATAAAATTGCCGGTAATTGGCCCGGAACCCAGTTGTCCTTGAATGGTGATTACTACGAATATGTGATTTCTACAGAAAAAGACCTTTCCACATGCAACATCATCTTCAACAAAGGCATCGGCGGCGACGGCAACCAGACTGGCGACAATGTCAAGATACGCAACTACGGTATCTACAACGCAAACGGCGACACTGGCAAAACAGCTATCTCTGGTGTCAACGAGATCGTCTTCGACAACGCTAATGCACCCGTCGAATACTACAACCTCCAGGGCGTACGCGTCGACAATCCTACTGCCCCCGGCGTCTACATCGTCAAGAAAGGCAACAAAGTAAGCAAAACCCTTATCCGATAATCGCAACAAAGCTTTTATCAGATAACAGTAGCACTTATCCGATAACAACAGAGGGAAACAATCCCCTCCGCATCCTATAACCAAAGGGCGGTGTGTCAACAATCCTGACACACCGCCCTTTGTCCTTTCGCCCTGCATCGCCCCTATCACTTCGCACATATAGAGCGGCAAAGCCGTGGGTTGCGCATTGACCCGTGGCTTTGCCGCTTCCCGGTTGAGGGGCTATCGTTGAATGCAATGGGCTCTTCGCCCATTGCATTCAACCTGCCGTTTCATTGACCCCTACCGTCGCAATGATGTTAGAGCATTTTTAATCCGAGGATTTCCCAAAAGTCGTAGGGTAGGGCTATGTTTTCTATGTGGATGCAGTCGCGGAATAGCGGCGCTACTTGTTCTACTGTGTAGCCGGCAATGCCGCATCCTATGCGAGTGACGAGGAAACGCATTTCGGGGTGCTGTTCGGCAAATTGCGCAAAGCGTGAAATTGCGTCTCTCATCTGGTCGATGCCTCCCATCGTGGGTATTGCGTAGCTCTGGCCTTGAAGCCCTTCGCCCTGGCCCCATAAGGCGCCGAACTCGCGCATGGCGGTGGCGGCTGCTCCTCCGTTGTGGAAGCCATTGACATTGCTGCCAAATACGAAGATTTCATCTTCCTCCAATTGGTCTATGCGATCGGGTGCGACTCTTTTGCCGTAATACTCTTTGGCAAAACGCATTTTCCTATTGAGACGCTCCTCCTTTGACATTCCCTCTTCGCCATACATGGCGTTCATCTTGTCGTAATACGATAGACGTGACGAACGCTCTCGCTCCCAGGTGTATCCGGCCCCAAGCAGGTCGTGGCTAAATTCTACTACGTTCTCTATGGAGAGCTGGTCTGCTACGCCCTTTACATCATGGGCTGAACCCATGTAGGAGAATGACCATCCTTCGGCTTTAAGTTGCTCTATAAGACGACTTATTCTTGTGGCGTCCCATTCTTTGGATGCATTCTCCAATCCATCGGTCAGTACTGTGACGACTGCTGTTGCGTCGCTATCGTCTTTGATGTGCCGGTGCAGCTCGGTCAATGACATTCCCATTGCATCATATAGCGGAGTGTTTCCCCAGGGATTGTAGTCGGTGAACTCTTCGACTTCGGCTATCGGCTTGTTTCTTATGATTGCCCTTACATCAGGCCTGTCGGCACCGGAGTCGAAGGTGACAAGCGTCAGCGTGTGCGTCTGGGTCGTTGCGTAGGCCTTTTGTGCGCTTTTGATAGTGTTGATCGTCTCATTGATTCCTGAGAGCGTTGCTTGTTTAAGACCGCACATCGAACCACTCTCGTCGACGATTATCATGTTGTAAATGCGTGCTTTTTCTTTTTTCATGTCATTAGTTGTTTCCATGTCGTTAGCTGTTTTTTGGGTTTTACTTTGTTTTGTTTCTTCGTTTTTTGTTTGTGTGCTTTGGGCAGCTTGTGGCGCTGCTTGTGCCGATTTTTTGTGTTGTCCTTCGTTGGTGGGAGGGTTGAAGCCATTGGCCAATGCCACCTTGATTCTTGTGGTTATTTTCATATCAGTGGGGTATTATTTGTGACTGTATTTGTTTTCAAACTCTTCTATTATGCGCTTGAATTCAGCGGGTAAATAGTCCATTGCTTTTTGGCGTAGGTCGGTGGGGACGCCGTAGAGGGCTTCTGCGATACTGCCGGTAATGCACCCTATGGTGTCGGAGTCGCCCCCTATGCTGATGGCATTGCGAATGGCGTCTTCAAAATCCGTAGCATTAAGGGCGCATATTATGGCTTGCGGTACGCTTCCTTGGCAGGTGCCTCCGTCGCCTTTCCCGTCGAGCCCGTCCCATGAGTATCGTTTACGGAGGTCGTCGATGCTCGTCGACAGGTCGTAACCGAAATCCTTCGCGATGCGTTTGCCTATGGCGGCTGCTGTGGCTCCGTTTCTTGCAAGATATATGCAAAGTGCCGTAGCCTGTGCGCCCTTTATGCCTTCCGGATGATTGTGTGTGCTTTCGGCTGATTCTTTAGCCTTCGATAGTATTAGTGTCTCATCGTTTTGTGGCGCGTCGCTCGACAGCCATCCTACCGGCCCTACCCGCATGGCGCTCCCGTTGCCGCAACTGTTGTAGGGGCTGAAATCGCCTTCGGCGATTGTGCGTGCCACCCATTGCTGGAAGCCGCACCCGTATCCTCCCATCGGGTGGCAATTGGCCGCGGCATATCGGCTGTAATATTCTGCCACTTCGCCGCCATGGAGCAACCAGTCGGCCGTGGCTATGGTCAGTATGCTGTCGTCGGTGTATTCGCAGGATTCGCTAAACAATGGGAAATCCTTCGTCTTGATATTGTTGAACTCATATATTGAGCCAACGATATCTCCTATAATGCTGCCTATCATAACTTGCTGGTTTTTAAATTGTTGTTAATCGTTTTTGCTCCGTATCGGCGATGCCGATGATTGCTTGTTGCCTGTTGCATTGCCTTTAGGCATGCCGGGCGGTGGTTTTCTCTTCTTTTGGGTTGATATTGTGTTTGTTAATGTGTAATTATGACACTTTGACGGTTTGGGTCTATTAAAACCTCCCGGTAGGGTGGGGGAGGCTAATAGTATATGTGTATATGGAGTAGATTAAAATTCGAGTCTCATCCCTATCTTTTTAGCGTCCTTGTAGGCTGCTTCGTCGAAGGTGTACAGCTTGGGCGAGCGGTGGGGGTTGCCGGTCACTTTCTTCCCGGTTTCCTTTATGTAGCCCAGTTTGAGCATCTTCTTGGGGAAGTTGCGTCGGTCGCGTATCGCACTGTCGTTTTCAGGGGGATTGAGTATGGCAATGTAGATGTTTTGCAACTGGGGCATGGTGAATTCCTTGTCGAGGAGATTGAAGCCGATGGGCTGGAAGTGGATTCTCTCTTTGAGCCGTTCGATGGCATCGTGGATTATCTGGGCGTGGTCGAAAGCGAGCTGCAAACCGGCTATCTCGTCCACGGCAAACCATCTTGCTTCGGCTGCGTCGTCGCCCCCCTTGATTATGTAACGGTCCTTCTTGACAAGTGCATAATAAGCTACGGTGACTACAAATTCTCGCGGGTCGCGTCCACGTGCCGAATAGGTGTTGAGCTGCTCGATAAACTCGGGCTGTATCCCCTTGTCGTCGTTGAAGAGCTTCATTGATGATTCTTCCAATAGCTCTCTGCGCACACATTCGTCGGTCGTCTCATCTTTCTTAAGGAACCCTCCGGGCAGTGCCCAGTAACCTTCGAAAGCGCTCGTCTCCCCCTCCTTTACCTTTCCACGCTTGATGAGGAGGATCTGCAAGGCCAACTCGTCTTTGTCGAATCCGAATACCACCGCATCGGTCGTAAGCGCCGCATGCCAGTATTTCGATTCCCATTTGCCTGTCGACTCGTTGTATTCCATATCGCTTTTCTTTGTGTTTGTGTAATGTTTACGCTGCAAATCTACGCAACATTTTTCTATCTGCAAAATATTTGTGCGTAAAAATGACGCAATGCCCCTAAATTTAACATACCTTAACAAATAGCGGCCCTCCAGCGGCCGATAGCCCCCGCCCATGGCTTACGAATAGCCCCGCGCACGACACCCGCTGCACCGCTATCGCTCACCGTGGCTTACGAATATGCCGAAGTCCATATCTGACACAGTCAGATATTGTATAATACCAACATGGGGCTGCGCCGAACGATGGCACAGCCCCATGGGCCTATCATAATTTAGTTTGTGGATTTAGCGTATTACTTTACGGGCGGTGCCGTCGGCTTTCACCTCGATATACAATCCGCCGCGGGCATTGTCATTGACACGTACTCCCTGCAGGTTGTATACTTCCACTACGGTGTTGTCATCGCCATTGGCAATGCTTTCCACTGCCGATTCTTTTACAACCGATACCTTGATGTTGCGGAGAGCCAAACCGCTGCCATTGGCATCGGAGCAGGCATAAAATCCTATGTTGTAGAATCCGGTTTCGGCCGGTGAGAAGATGACGTTCTCTTCTACAGGTTCATAGATAGCATACTCTTTAGCTTCAAGGATGGTGTTGGTCATCGCCTCGGCTGTAGGCGCGGTGCCATAGCTTACAGCAAGACGTTCGGTATAGCTGTCGCTCGACGTGGACACCTGGAATTCAACGGCATATTTGGTATCTTTCTCAAATTTGATTGCCGGCAATATGAGCCAGTCGTCGGCTTTGTTGGTCGATGAATAGGGGTAAAGCGCTGCCGTGCACTCTAAATCAAGTGCTTCGATATACCAGTATTCTTCGTAGTACCATTCGGCACGGTCGCCGTTGGCATCGATGACGGTGAGGTTGCTGAAGCAGTCGGGGTCGTCAAAGTCGACGGTGTAGGGCAATGTCACCGCTCCGAGTTTATAGTCCTCGGTGGTGTAGGTCGACACGTATTTGCCGCGGTAGTAAAGGTCGATGCTGTAGCTGTAGGATGTCAGTTGCTCCGGCATCGCCACGGCATCGTCGACGGTGGTCGATGTTGTGTTGGATGCCACGATGTAGTCGTCGTTGTTACGGGTCACGGTGTAGGAAATCAGCGACGTGTCCATATATCCGCCATGCTGGGTGGTGGCGGGTTGCTCCCAGGTCAACGTGAATAGGCCGTTGGCATAAGTGAGTGTAGCGTTGGCGATTTTCTCAGGGGTGTCATGCCCTATCCATAGCGATGTGGTGGCTTTGGGTCCTCGGCCTGCGGCATTGCTGAGCTCAAGCACGAATTCATATTGGCCGTCTTCGTCGACTTTGCCTGTGGCGTTGACAGTTGCTCCGGCTGTGGCTGTGCCCTGTGCAAAGAGCGAGCCGTTGGCTCTTATCAGATAGCTGACTTCGCCCTCGAGCGTTCCGCCGCCGAAGGTGGCTGATGGCATGGTGAACGATATGCTGCCGTTGAGGTCGCCATCGTCAAATCTCAGGGACATGTCGGAGGGGGCTGCTGGCGCATCGTCCGATGCCAATGGACCCGGGATATACATGCCGCCAATGGCTTCGCCGTCTTCAAATTCATACATCAGCGTGGCTTGCTTGGCTTCGATATCCACGGCATACAATTTCGAGGTGCTTACGCTGTAGCCATACTCGTCGATGGTGCTTTCGTCCTCATTGGTGACCACCACGTAGAATATCCCAGTTGCGGTGTCGATAGCTCCGGTAGAACGGCGATTGGCACTGAACCCCAACGAAGCAAGCTCCTCGGTAGCTCCGGTAATCTTGTCGACGGATAGGAGTTTCCCTGCCATATCCACGGCATAGAGATCGCCGTTGCGCGTGCACCCCAATGCTATCCACGGCGTCGTAATATCGTGGATGGCAAGACGTTCGCCGGTGGCCTCGTTGATAGTGCCGAATACGTAGCCACCTGCGGCTTCTCCCTTGTCGGGGTCGGTGGTGAAGCACCCGTAAATCTTTGAGCTGGTGTGGTCGTAGGCGAGGTCGGTTGCTACGCCTTCCTGCGCGCCGTAGATCTGGGAGTTGTATTCCCACGTGTCGGGCTTAAAAGTGAAATGCGTGACATCTACAAACCCGTAACCGGCCATTTCCTTGGTGCAGAAATAGAAATCCTCGGTCATGGTGCCGCCGCCGCTTGCATCAAGGTCGTCATCGGCCTTGACCAACCGGCTGTCGGGATAGTCGAGGTCGAAACTGTAAATGCCTACCTCGGAGTACGACGGATACTCTTTCCAAAAGTTGCAACTGTATACCGATGCATAGAAGCAGGAGGCCGCTTCGGCTGCGAAGATGCTTCCTGCACTTGCTGCTATTATTGCGGCTGTCAGGGGTAATCGTAATTTCATATAGAACTTGTATTGGTTATAAAATGACAACTTAATTTCAGTAGTTGTAAACTAAGAAATTGCTTTTGAATAATTTTGCATGCAAATGTATAAAATTCATTTCAAATATACGCTATTTATGCAACTTTATCTTATAAAAAAGGAAAGTGAGGCTGACAAAAACTGAGAGCTTGCACCATGATGCATCACTCAGTGTGGGCCAATGTTGGTAATTAAAATAGCGGAGTGTCAAAATCTTGGGGATTTTGACACTCCGCTTGGTGTTTAGCGCCGGGGGTTCCCGGGGTTGCTGTCGCCGGGGGTTGTTGCTCCGGGGGCGCTTTGTGGGTGTGCGCTATCGGATGTTGATTTTGATGGCGGTGGGGGCGAAGATGGCGGAGATGAGGGTGGCGATGTAGATGCCGGGGGCGGTGACGGGCACTGTGCCGCTGCCGGTCACTTCGGCGCGGTGGAGCAGTGCGCCGGTGGTGTTGAAGATGCTGAGCGTGGCTTCGGCATCGTCGACGGTGTATCCTACTCCGCCGTCTACCGCATAGAGCGTTGCTGCGTTGTCGACTTCAACAGCCTCTACCGATGCTATGACAGCAGGATTGAAACTGCCGGTGGCAAATTCTCCAGCCGCTTTGCCATTGTCGATGGCCTGGATGCCCCATTCATATTGGGCATCGTCGGCTGGCAAAGCCATTTCATAGCGAGTGCCGGCGATGGCTCCGGTAAGTTCGGCTACTTTGAGACGGCCGGTAGCGATGTCGGCGGGTATCGCCATGCTGATGTTATTGGACCCCGCCTTGCGCACGTAGATGTTGTAGCGCAATGCTGCGGCGGGCGTAGTGTCGTCGGTGGGGGCGTCCCAGCTGAAGATGTACTTGCCCGAGGCGGCGTCGTAGCTCACTTGGAGGTTGGCGGGGCGGCCGGGAGCTTGGTTGACGGTGGCTGAGGTGTTGGCATACAGCGCAGCGTTGCAGTCCTTGCCGCAGCTCGACGACTTTGCCCATCCCATCGACCAGGCATCCAACCTATTGTCGTTGTTGAAATCTATGAGGTGGCAGTTGCCGTGGCTTATGCGGTCGAAGGCAAATTTCTTGCCGAACGGGTCGTTATACCATCCGCCGAACGCTTGGAACACCATGTCGCCGCAGTTGAGGTAGAGCCATGTGGTGATTTCGTGGGTGGCGCCATGGCCGCCGATGAGTATGTCGGGGAGGCCGTCGCCGTTGACGTCGGCCACGTCGGGGGTGGCTCCGTCGACGCCTTCAAAGCCGCACGCCTCTTCGTTGACAAGCGAGAAACGGCGGTCGCCGTCGTTACGGTAGATGTATATCGACTTGCGGTTGCCGGCGCCATAGTTGGCATAGCCGGTCACGAGAATGTCGGTCAGGCCGTCGGCATTGAGGTCGGCGGGCATGCACGACGAGTCGTACGAGCCGAAAAAGCGCCCTGGCTCCTCGCTGAACGTGCCGTCGCCGTTATTCCAGTAGATGTGCAGGTTGCCTTCGAGCGAGCCGTAGCCCGATGCCATGATGTCAAGGTAGCCGTCGTTGTCGAAATCGGCGAAGTAGACCGAGCCGCGGGTGAGTCCGGGCAGCGGGGCTACGCCGTCCAATGGCGTGGTTTGCAGCTGGAAGCCTTGGCCATGCATGTTGCGGTAGAGGGATAGCACGCGGCGGTCGGTGCGCACTATGGGGTTGCCGTTGCCGTCGGTGTCGGCATAGTCGTCGTGACCGATGGCCACGATGTCGGTGTAGCCGTCGTTGTCGTAGTCGCCTACCGACACCCAGTGGCGGCCGCGTCCGCCGTCGCGTCCGTTGTATATCGGGGTAATACCGAAGGCATTTCCGGCATTCACCTCGGTGAAGGCGCCGTTGCCGTCATTGCGGTAGACGTAGGCGGCCACGTCGTCGAGATTGTCGCTGTAGTCGCGGTTCTTAAGTCCGGGGATGAACAGGTCGAGGTCGCCGTCGTTGTCGTAGTCGAGCCATGCCGGTGCGGCATAGTAGACGGTGGCTATGTCGTTGCCCACCAGACCGAAGGTGCCATTGGCGTCTTGCTTATAGATGAGAGTGCGGCTGCATCCGCCGTTGAGGTGTACGTGTTGGCCGGAGTAGAGCAGTTCGAGGTTGCCGTCGTTGTCGTAGTCGCCCCATGCGGCATCGCTGCGGTCGACAGTATGGGAGAAATCATTGCCGGAAACCTTCGTAAACGAAGGCTGAACCGGCGTCGTAGGGTCCGGATATTCGCTGAACTCCGTAGGAGTATAGTCGGAGTAATCCTCAGTGTATTCGATGTCGATGTCGCCGAACACCGAGATGCCGAGGTCCATTATCTGGCCTCCGGAGCCCTGCTTGCCGCGTATGGCTATGAGGTTCCATTCGCCGGGACGCAATGCCGCCTTAGCCTGGTCGGAGATGTCGACTGGTATGTAGCCGCCGGTATAGCCGCCTCTCGAGGCTGCCCACACACCGTTGATGTATACCTCGATGTCATCGTCGTGGAATATTATGAAACGCATTGCCTTGATTGCTTCGGGCGACAGTTCGCCGAGCTTGAACCAGCGGCGCATCACGATGTTGTTGGTGTTCCACGCAGTGCCTACGAGATGCTGCGACGAGCCAACGTTGGCGCCGAAAGCGGCTTCGCCGAGAGGCCACGACGAGTCGTCAAATCCCTTTTCATACCAGTGGCGCGGCACGTCGGCGCTCGTCGAGTAGCGCCATTTGTAGCGGTGCGATGCGCTTGTCGAGATTATAGGGGTGATTTTCATGTCGCTGTGCGGCATGTCGATCACCTCCTTGAGCTTGGCGCGGATTTTGGCCGGATTGTCGGTCTTGAGCACCTTGCGGTCGTAGGTCAGGAAGCCGTTTTTCTCGATTTCCACGTCGGCTATCTGGGTGTAGACTGCCGCGTTGAGCCCCATGTAGTAGAGGTCCTTGATTTCGTCGCAGAGCATGTTGAAATAGTCGGTGAAATCGCTCTTGGTCTCCACTACGGTGTACTGGAAGTCGCCACCGGGCCATATGTGTCCCGGCTCCTTGAGGGTGATGCCCCCCATCTCGCCGCACACTGCGGCGCGCGAGGCATGTCCCGGACAAGAGGGGTGGGGATAGCTGTGGGTGTCGATGATGTCGCCGATCTCATGGTCGGTCCATCCGCTGGCGTTGCATATCAGCGATGCCTTGCCGAAGCGCGAGGGCGACAAGCGGTTGACGTTGCTCTGCACCAATGCGGTGACTTCGGGGGTGTCAAACTGGCCCCAGCCTTCGTTGAACACTACCCAGTGCACTATCGACGGGTGGTTCTTGATAGCTTTGATAATTCTTACGGCTTCGGACTTGAAGTTGGCTTTGGCTATCTCCTCGTAGCCCTTGACAACGTTGCCCGAGGGGAGGTCCTGCCACACGAGCAGACCCTCACGGTCACATAGGTAGTACCAGCGGTCGGGCTCCACCTTGATATGCTTGCGCACCATGTTGAAGCCCAGGTCCTTCATCGTTTGTATGTCGTAGAGCATGGCCTCCTCCGACGGCGGCGTGTGCAATCCGTCGGGCCAGAAACCCTGGTCGAGCGGGCCTACCTGGAATATCTGTTCGCCGTTGAGGAATATGCGGGGATAGCCGTCGACTTTCTTGACTTCGATTTTGCGCATGCCGAAGTAGGTCGACACCTTGTCGGCCACGGCGCCACCCTTTTTGAGGGTGATATCCACGTCGTAGAGGTATGGGTCGGAGGGGCTCCACACGTGGGCGTTGGGGATGGTGATGCGCAGTGTGCTGCCCGCCTTGCCGTCGGTGTGCGTAGCCACCTCGTTGCCGTCGCGGTCCTTGACGCTGACGTCGACAGTGGCATCGGCATCGGTGGCCGTGACGTTCAGGTTAAGCCAGTTTTGCGACAAGGTGGGTTCCATCTCTATGTCGCTGATGTAGGTGTCGGGCACTGCCTCGAGCCATACTGTCTGCCAAATGCCGCTCGAGCAGGTGTACCAGCATATCGAAGGATTTTTCGACTGCTTGCCTGTCATCTGCCCTTGCACGCCGGTGTTGTCGTAGATATATACCACGAGTTCTTGGTCGGCTTGGCCGGCCTTTACCGCGTCGGTGATGTCGAAGGTGAACGGGTCGTAGCCGCCGGTGTGGCTGCCCACCTCTATGCCGTTGACGTAGGCTTTAGCTTCCCAGTCCACGGCCCCGAAATGGAGCAACAGGCGTTGGCCTTTCATGGCGTCGGGGATGGTGACGGTGCGGCGGTACCAGTAGCACTGCTCGTCGCCTTTCTCCATGACGCCCGAGAGGGCCGACTCTATGGGGTAGGGCACGAGGATGCTTTTGTCGTAATCGAAGTCGGCATTGTAGGCCTCGCCGACTACGCCTTTGCGCAGTTCCCATATGCCGTTGAGGTTGAGCCAGCCATCGTTGCGCACCAACTGCGGACGTGGATACTCGGGCAACGGGCATTGCGTGTCGATTTGCGATGCCCACGGCGTCATCATAGGCGCCTCTTTCATCTGCCACTCTGCTGCCGCCGATACTGTCGTTGTCATCAGTACCGCCGATAGCAGGGCGCTTGCAATTTGTTTCTTACTCATAGTTGCTATATTTTTTCAATTAGTTGTTTGCTTCTGAGTCTATTTGTCCTCGATATTTGAGAAATCTTCCGTGTAGTCTATGTCAATGTTGCCAAATGCCGAGATGCCGAGGTCCATCATCTGTCCTCCCGAGCTCTGCTTGCCACGTATGGCTATAAGGTTCCATTCTCTGGGGCGTATCGCGGCTTTACCCTCATCGGTGATGTCAACTGGCACATATCGGCCGGTATATCCTTCACGCGATGCCGCATGTATACCGTTGATATATATGTCGATATCTTCATCGTGAAATGCCATGAAACGAAGTGTCGCAATTGTATCATCGCTGAGGTCGCCTATCTTAAACCAGCGTCGCATCACAATGTTTGGCGTATCCCAATTAGTCCCCACAAGATGTTGTGAGGAGCCTACGTTGGCACCGAAAGCGGCTTCACCCACTGCCCATGACGAATCGTCAAAATCAATGGCATACCAATTCTCGGCTATTTCCTCGCCCGTGTAATATCGCCATTGGTAACGGTGGGTCTCACTTGTCGATATCACGGGTGTCATCTTAGCCCCATTGCGCGGCATACCGAGAAGCTCCTCCACCTTGGTGCGTATCTTGGACGGATCGTCGGTCTTGAGAACCTTGCGGTCGTAGGTAAGAATACCATTCTTCTCTATCTCTACATCCGATATCTGAGTGTAAACTCCGGCATTGAGGCCGATGTAGTACAAATCTTTTAGTTCGTCTATCAGATTGTTGAAATAATCAGTGAACCCGCTTTTGCTGTCTACCGCCGTGTATTCAAACTCTCCGCCGGGCCATATATGCCCCGGCACCTTTAGCGTGATGCCGCCATACTCGCCGCACACTGCCGCGCGCTCCGCATGGCTCGGTACCGACGGATGCGGGTAACTATGATTGTCTATGATGTCGCCGACCTCATGGTCAACCCAGCCGCTGGCATTGCTTATCAGTGACGTCCGGCTATGCTCTGACGCTGATAGCCGATTGACATTACGTTCCATAAGCGTTACCATTTCAGCTGTATCAAACTGGCCGCAACCTTCGTTGAAAATTACCCATTGCACTATCGAAGGATGGTTTTTGATTGCTTTCACTATTCTTATGGCTTCATCCTTGAAATTGCTCTTTGCGACATTCTCATATTCCTTGGGCAGGCTGCCGGCTGGAAGATCTTGCCATACAAGAAGACCCTCGCGGTCGCACAGATAGTACCAGCGGTCGGGCTCCACCTTGATATGCTTGCGCACCATATTGAAGCCGAGTTTTTTCATCGTGTGTATATCGTAGAGCATTGCATCTTCCGTTGGCGGAGTGTGCAATCCGTCGGGCCAGAAGCCTTGGTCCAACGGACCTATCTGGAATATCTGTTCGCCGTTGAGGAAAATGCGTGGGTAGCCGTCTACCTTCTTCACCTCAATGCTTCGCATGCCGAAATACGATGATATCTTATCAATTCTTTTGCCATTCTTTTTGAGCGTGATTTCCAGGTCGTAGAGATATGGATTTTCGGGGCACCATGCGTGGGCATCCGGTATTATGATTTGCAATTTCTCCCCGATGACTCCATTGCTGAATTTGGCTACATTTTTTCCATTGATGTCCAAGACCTTGATGTCAACAGTGCCGGCACCGTCATTTGTGGTAATGTTGAGGTTGAGCGCATTTTTAGATAGCATGGGCTCAATTTCAAGTTCACTGATATAGGTGTCGGGCACTGCTTCAAGCCACACTGTCTGCCAGATGCCGCTTGAACAGGTGTAAACGCATCCATGGGGATTTTTCGATTGCTTGCCTGTCATCTGCCCTTGCACGCCGGTGTTGTCGTAGATATATACCGCGAGCTCTTGGTCGGCTTGGCCGGCCTTTACGGCGTCGGTGATGTCGAAGGTGAACGGATCGTAGCCGCCGGTGTGGCTGCCCACCTCGATGCCGTTGACGTAGACTTTAGCTTCCCAGTCCACAGCCCCGAAATGCAGCAACAGGCGTTGGCCTTTCATGGCGTCGGGGATGGTGACGGTGCGGCGGTACCAGTAGCACTGTTCGTCGCCTTTCTCCATGACGCCCGAGAGGGCCGACTCTATGGGGTAGGGCACGAGGATGCTTTTGTCGTAATCGAAGTCGGCATTGTAGGCCTCGCCGACCACGCCTTTGCGCAGTTCCCATATGCCGTTGAGGTTGAGCCAGCCATCGTCGCGCACCAACTGCGGACGTGGATACTCCGGTAATGGGCACGACGTGTCGATTTGCGATGCCCACGGCGTCATCATCGGAGCCTCTTTCATTTGCCACTCTGTGGCGGTAGCCTCACCGGCGGCTATTAAGCCAAGCGCTGCCGCTATTGCTATAAAACTATTTTTCATAGTGGTATGTGCTATTTCGATGGGGTGATAGTGAAGGAGAGGATGTCGAAGGTGCCGTTGTCGGCGCGCAGGTCGAGGTAGCTGACGTCGGCGCCAATCTTGACGTTGGCGACGGTGATTTCGGCGAAGTCGCTGAGGGTGCCGTCAAAGGCTATCTTGCCGGTGACGGCGGTGCCGTTGGCGCTGAGGTGGAATGTGGCATCGGCCGACCGGGGAATGACGCGGAATGTCACGTCGTACGAGCCGTCGGCTGTTGCCGCTACGCTATATCTCATCCAGTCGCCTTTGTTCACGTTGGCGATGTAAGTGCCTGATTTTCCGGTGGCTACTTCGGGAGCTTCGCCGCCGTTCTTGTGGTAGGCGTAGTGCTCGCCGCCGTTGTTGTAGTCTGCGGCGTTGATAGTCAGTGAGTTGCCGGCGGTGGGGAGTGTCGGCATAGTGCCCGAGGGGGTGCCCCAGTTGTGCACGGGGCGTATTGTGCCGTCGGCATTGTATTCCAAGGGGTCGATGCACACCGACCGCAGTTCGTCGCGTCCCGACGGGTTGTTGACGTGGTAGAGCGCATACCATTGTCCTTTGTATTCCACGATGGAGCCGTGGATGGTGCCGCAACCGGTGGCGTAGACATACACCCCCTTGTCCTCCCATGGGCCTAATGGCGAATCGGACATGGCGTAACGGAGTTGGTTGCCGTCGCTGCCATGGTTGTCGCTATGCGAGAGGTAGTATTTGCCGTTGTATTTGTGCACCCAGGTGCCTTCGTGGAAGTCGATGAGCCCTTGCATGGGTTGCATCTCGCCGTCGAGCTGGGTCCAGTCGTCGCTGCGGAGCCGTCCGCCGGCGCACTGTCCTCCTCCGCCGTTGTAGATGTAGGCTTGGCCGTCGTCGTCGACAAACACGCAGGGGTCGATCAGCGAAGGCGCGCCATGCACATAGCCGGCGGTGTGGAAATCGCTTGCCGGGTGGTCGCTGACGGCTACTCCTACGCGCCAATCGTGGCCGCCCCAGGGCAGTGGCTCGTTGACGTGGGGGAAGTAGAAGTAGTATTTGCCGTTGGCAGGGTTGTAGGCGGCGTCGGGTGCCCACATCCACCCCTCTATGCCCCAGCCCGATTGGCGTTTTACGTCTGCCGACGACAGTATCTCGCCGTGGTCGGTCCAGTTGACCATGTCGTCGGTGGAGAATACGTGGTAACGGTCCATGCGGTCGCAACCTTGCGGTGGTTCCAGGTCGTGGCTGGCATATACATAGAGGCGGCCGTCGTTCCACACGTGGGCGGAAGCGTCGGCTGTATACATGCGGCCTATGCTGTCGGTGCCATACATGGGCGAAGGGAAGTCGATGAATAGCGGATTGTGCATCTCGCGGGTCATGGGGTAGGTGATATCGTCGGCTGCCATTGCCGATAGCGCCATGCTGCCGCATGCTATTGTAAGTATCGTTTTTCGCATTGTCGAATTAAGGTAATGTGTTAGGTTGTCGTTTCTCTTCGGAGTGGAAAAATTCGGTTATCTCTGCGGAGTGGATTGCTTTTCGGATTTCTCCTCGGAGTGGAATTTTTCCGGTGGTGAAATTATACAAATACCGCATCATACCCAAACATCATTCTACAAAAAAATAGCACAATTGTAGCATCAGCCGCCCGGTATGCTACCTCAGTGCATAATGCCGGCCTCAAGCCGACGACAATCGACCGATTAGGCAGCCGCATAATCGCCCGCTACCTCCCCTTATCGGGTTCGGCAAAAATCAGTATTGTCCTGCGAAAGGTAGAATTGCAGACTGGCGGCTCCATTCGAGAATACCTGTTGTGCGCCTGTTGCTGTACACCAAGAACTTAGCATCCAGTAGTTGCGAATGAAGGGACGCAACGATTCGTGGCAAGGTATAGGTTTGAACTCCATGAGTATAATTTGTGCCAGTTATTTCCAAGGTGTCATAAGCTAAGCATTTTTCTTATCCAACCAGGTGCTATATTGTAATCGTGCCTTATGGCCTCCTTGTCTTCACATTTGTTTATTGCTTCTTTTATTTTAATTAGGTGCTCATCTGTAACATTTGCTTCGCCAATCTCCTTCATGGCACCAACCACAAGAGGAAAGACATCAGTCTCGTAAGCGAAATTTCTCGGAGCACTTCGTTTGAAGACTATTGTCCTGTTTCCGATTTTGATTTCCCTTGCTGTTGCATCTGTAAGATAAACAGCATTCATCGTCACCTGAGTGGAGAGCCCGAGTTTATTAAGCGCTGTAAGTCCAGATGGTATGATTCTGGCTTTATCCTTCTGAGCAATGGCAACAGCAATGTCATCGATGCTTGGCTTCAATATACCAAAACGGTTGCGCATAGGATAAAGGTAAATCCCTTGTGATATTCTCACAAGCATGCCTTCCTTCTCCAAGCGAGACAAAGCACGGGTTACCAACCCATCGTTATTCAGGTCGGCAAAATCACGTACCATGTACAAGGTGTTCTCCCCTTGCAATTCAATACGCTCCCTTATTTGCTTTGTTAAAACGTTCGACATAATACTACCTAATATAATTGCGGTGCAAAATTACTCATTTTATCTTGATTTGGCAAGAAAAGTCCGAAAAACTTTAAGAATTTCGGACAAAATAGTGACCTTAATTTGTAAAATGATACTTTTGAGCAGTCAAATTGTAGGCTATTTCGATATCAACGGCCGAAAGTTTGCTGCGCCTTAACGTGGTTTCAACATAGTAGTTTACAGTGACGGCACGGTAAGAAAGATGATACAGAAATAACGCTCAATGTAATATTAATAAATTTATACCTCAATCTGTCGGTAACCATCCGAAAGCAGGTCGGCCTGTTTCGGATGGTTACAGACTATTAGACTATAATACTATAATAATTAGAGGCAGGATACTCCTTCGCGGAGGGTCCTGCCTCTATTGCGTCACCTGACAAAAGCTATGAGAAATGAATAACTGAGAATGACGCTATGTATATTATGTATACGGAATATTGTGCTGGTTATTTAACGATTACTTTGAATGAAGTAACGCCGTCGGCATTTGTAGCACGGAGGATGTAGAAGCCGGGGTTGATTTCAATAGAAGTTTCGCCATCTACAGCTACTGAAGCTACACGCTGACCGTTGAGGGAGAATACCTCGGCGGTGGTAGCGATGTCGGCTTTAACGATGATTTCGCCTGAAGCGGTGAATACTTTCACGTTGTTGTCGGCTACGTCGTTGGTGATTGACTCTGCACCAGCCACTTCTACGGTGTCCATGTAGATGTCAAACACGTTGGCTCCCGCACTGGTGTTGTAGGTAGAGTTGTAGACCATGAAGAGGCTGTGCTTGCCCGAAACCGGAGTGATGATTGCGCCGGCAGTCTTCATGCGGGTGCCCCATTCGCCGGTGCCTTGCAGACGTACGCGGCAGAAAGGTTCGTGACCGGCGAGGATGTCGTCGAGGTTCTGGTCGAAGTCCTCATCGGTGTACATGAAATCGGGGTCGAGGTCAAGGTAGAATGAGAAGTTTGCTTGGTCCACGGTGCCCATGTAGGCGGGTTCGCTGGCGTGGTTGACGATGATACGGCGGTAAGAGCCATCGCCGAGGTCAACGCCTTCGCCGCTCTCGTCGTAGAATTCGATTACGGTGCCGTTGCCGGTGTAACCGATATTACCGGCCGATTCATATTTGCCTTTGGCGCGTACGGAGTAGAACCACGGGTTGCCCTGGCCTTCGGGGCAGTCGATGAATGTCATGTGGAAAGCGTCGGGAGCCGGCTCAACATTTTCAAGGGTGATGCCGCACTCGGTGGCGATGGGCCAAACGTTGTCTTTGACAAATTCTATATGGTGCACGTTGGAGCCGCCACCTATCCATTTGCATATCACTTTGTGGGTGCCGGTGATGTCGTTGACGAGGTCTTTGGCGAGGTTGATATAAGACTTGTTGTCGAGGTTACGACCTGCCCAGAAGCGTGCCACGAGGTTGCTTTCGACAGCTTCGTCGAGGTAAATCTCGAGGTAGTCCTTCAAGTTTTCTTTGTAGTGGGTGAAGTTGACTACGACTTGCTTGAAGCCGCCGGCTGCGAAGTCGACATTGCCGAAGTCGGCAAGGAAACCGTCGTTGGTCCAGCCCCATGATTCGCCGTCGAGACGGGTGTCGGGAAATTCGTCGGGGTTCATGGCTGTTGACTCGGTAGAGTTCAAGCGGATGGAGATGTCGCTATAGCCGTCGTATTCGTTGGGCAATTTAAGCGCAATCATGTCGTCGACGCTGGGGTTGCCTTGGTCGTCGAGGTTGCGGCGAAAGTCGGCTTCAGTGAGCGTCTGCGAGTAGAAGTTGATGGAGCGGATATTACCTGCGCCGCCCACGAATGTCAGGTATACGTTCTGCTTGCCTGTCGGTTTGGTATAAGAGATACCCTCCATGGCGGGACCATTGCTCCATGACTCCTGAGGCGTGTTGCAAGAGAAGTTGGTGGCGTAGGTGATGAAGTTGTCGTAGCCGCCGGTTTCGTTGAGTGCAATCTGTGTGAAGGGAACCGACTCCTCGTAGGTGGCACCTGCGTGAAGGATAGCCCAACCGTCGCAGTACCATCCATTGGCGAGCTCGATGCTGGCTGCGGCATATTTGTTGCCATCTTCGCCGAAGTCAACTTCGCCGAGCGCCACTTTGGTGTCGGCACCGGTCCAACCGATGTAGCCGCTCACCACATTGAAGTGGGCGCCGCTCTCAAAGATTTCAACTGCGGGATTGTCTTGGTTGGTAGGAATTGCCAACGAGATTTTTGGAATACTCAATTGTGCTGAAGCCGCATTGCTGCTTAGCATCATCAGGCCTGCAAGACCTGCGGTAATAATAGTAAACTTTTTCATATTAAAAATGATTAGTTAGGAAAATACTTGCATGGTTGATATATAGGTATACTATCAGCGGTGTTAGTTAAGGTTATTTCGACAATTGCAAATATAAATTATCGCATTGTCAAATAATTTCGCTGATGTTTCAAAAAATGTAATTATTGGCTCAAAGGCTACGACCTCTGTGGCACCAAAAAATAATGGATGCATTCTTACTGTTTCACGGCCACTGATTTGAGGGTGACATGGCCGGGTTGCAGTCCATCGGACGTGACTGTCACGGTGATGTCGCCGGGGGTGAAGGTGGTGCGAGCCACGATGCGCATCAGTCCGCCTTCGGCTTGCAGTTGCCGGTCGCCGGGGGAGTGGTAGCTGAGGTCGCGGCCTTCGGCTACGTAGAAGTTGTACGACCCTTTATAGGAGGCTTCGCCGTCGACAGTGAATGTAAGCAGATTGTCGGCGTCGGGGCACCAGTTGCCGTCGCGGTCGACGATGGTCGCGGTGATGACGAAAGCGTCGGAGGCGTTGGCGAGCAGCGGGAAATTGCTGCCGTCGGGGAGGCTCGGCGCTATGTATTGCTCTACTTTGATGGCGTAGGGCTCGCCGGCAGAGTGGATTGTTTCGCGGCACACTTCCTTTCCGTCGGCATCCCTGCCGATGGCTTCAACGGTGCCGGGTTGCCATTCGATGCCGGTCCATGTGCAACGGCGCGTGGCGGCGTCGGGCACCACGATGCCTTTGCTCTGGCCGTTGAGCAGCAGTTCGACCTGCGGGCAGTTGCTCCACGCGTCGACGTCCTGCACGCCCGAGTAGTTCCAATGGCTTTGCAGAGCCACGCCGGGACGTTGCTCGAAGGGCACCCACAACGCATTTTGGTAGATGCGGTATTTCAGTTTGGGGAAACGGTTGGCGTCCATGGCGCAGGAGCCGAGGCTCTTCTGGTTGCGCATGCCGTTGAGGTAGATGGTGTAGCCTTCACCGTAGGTCTCGGCGAGCATCCAGTCGATCCAACCGCAGGCGCGGTTGTTGATGTCATCGAGGTAGTTCTGCACATAGTATTGCGAGAAAGCTTTTTCGTTGTCGTAGTCGAAGCGGGCTATGCACCAGCTGGGGTTGCCGCTCCAATTGGTGCCGTAGACTTCGGCGTTGAGCGAGGGATATTCGGGGTGCTTCTCGTAGCGGTTGGTGTAGCCGATGACGATAGGGTCGGCGGCGTTCCAATGCTCGGGAAAACCGTCGCGGTTGAGCACCAGGCGGGGCGCTATGAAGTCCCATTTGTCCACTTCCTCCTTGGTGTAGGCGGGCCAATAGCGGTCACCGTCCCAGGGCAGGCCGTTGTTCGACTCCCACACGGCCACGCAGGGGTGGTTGCGGTAGGCTATGATGAGGTCGCGGTCATATTCTCGTTTGTAGGTGAGCGCGGGTTGGTTCTTGAGCGCCCACTCGTTGTCGCCGGAGTTGACGATGAGAAGCACGCCGTATTCGTCGGCGGCGCGGAACGAGTCAAGCAACGGAGCTTGGTGGCCTACGCGCAAGGTGTTGCCGCCGCAGGCTGCGATGCGAGCCACGTCCTGCCATTGGAAAGCTTCGGGGAGGGCGGCGCCCAGCCCGGGGTAGAGGTTGCGGTTGCCGAAGCCGCGGAGTATGCACAGCTCGCCGTTGACGTAGCAGTGGTCTTTGTCCCAGGTGATGGTGCGCAGGCCCATGCGTTCGCGGCGGGTGTCGGTAGTCTTGCCGTCGGCTTTCACTTCGAAGACCACGTCGTAGAGATAGGGGGTGCCAGACAGACCTACGGGATACCATAGCGTGGGGTTGGCGATGGTGTCGGTATGGTCGAAAGTGGAGGTGGAGTTCGGGCCGATGATACGGTGGTCGGAGCGGCGCAGCACGCAACGGCCGTCGGCGTCGATTATCTTGGTGATGAGTTCGGCTCTTATGGCTTTGTCGCGGGAGTTGGCCACGTTGGTGAGCATCCTCACCACGGCTTGCTCCTTGTCGGCGGCTACGGTGCCGAAGTAGGTGCCCCATTGGTTGTGGGGCGAGTAGCAGTTGCTTGGTATGTAGACCGCCTCGCTCACGTTCATCAGCACCTTGCCGACGATGCCGCCCATAGCCTGTCCGAAGCCTTCGTTTTCGGCAAATCCGGGATAGGTGAAGAAGGTGTCGCGGCTGTTGGAGACACGCACTGCCACGGTGTTCCGTTTGCCGTAGAGCAGGTAGGGGGTGATGTCGACTTCAAAGGGGATGGAGCTGCCCACGTGGGTCACTGGCGCGGGTTGGGCGACGGCGCTGTTGCCGTCGACGGGATTGCCGTTGACGTAGACCGCCATGCCTATGTTGACGCCGTAGAAGAGCAGGGTGACGCGTTTGCCTTTGTAGCTGCTGGGTATGTCCAGGGCTTTGCGATACCACACTTCGCCGCGCCAGCAACGCTCACCGGTGGAGGCGTTGAGGAAGGTGTCAAACTCGTTGAAACAGTGGGGTATGCCTACTTGCTCCCATTGGCTGTCGTCGAAGTCGGGGGCGCTGATGCTGCGGTCGTCGACCGCGACGGCGGGAGGCATGATTTGCAGTTCGGTGAGGGCGCCGGTGGTCTCATTGCCTTGCGAGTCGGTGAGGCTTGTGATGGCGATGTCGGCATAGCGAATGTCGGCGTCGACCGGGATAGCAAACGAGGAAGCCACTGTGCGTTGCAGGAAGCCTACGGTGTTGCCAATCTCGGCGATGTCGTTTTCCTTGACCTCGCTGAAGTATTGGGCGAGGTCAACGGTGGCGGTGGCGATAGCGTTGCGGTTGTCGTCGTAGTAGGTGCACAGGGCGCGGCCGCCGCGTATGCTGTCGCCGGCAAAGGTGAGCACCATGCGGTCGATATGGTGGATGCCGAGCAGGTCGGCGCTGATGGCGGTGCCGTTGCCGGCAGTCGCGGCGCTTTCAGCTTTGCCGTCGTTGATGTCGAAGTTGACCTTGCCGTCGACGGTGGCGGTGCCGTATTTGAGCAGGTTGGCTTTGCCGTCGACAATCTTGGTGAAGCGCCACGGGGTATTGCCTATGTTGATAGTCTCGCGGGCCGATAGCGATAGCGTAGCGGCGAGCGACATGAAAATGGCTGGTAAAAGTCTCATAATCAGTTAACTGGTGAGAGTTATTTGACTATTACCTTGCGGGTGGTGACTGTAGCGCCGGTGTTGACGGTGACGACATATACACCGGGCACCACGCTGACTGAGGCCGACTGCTGGACGGTGAGTTGCGAAACCGTGATGCCCGATGCGGTGTAGATTGAGGCAACCGCGCCGTCGGGGGCTGAGATGGCGATGACACCGTCGGCGGCAGTCACGTCGACAATGGCCTTGTCGGCGGTGATAGAGCCTACCCCGGCAATCTCGATGGCCGAGGTGGCAAACTGGCCGCCCTGGTTGGCGGCGTCGATAGCCTGCACGCCCCATTGGTAGGACCCGTCGGCGGGTATCTGCATGGTGTAGTCGCAACGGCGTATTGCACCGTGGGTGTCAGCCGTTTTGATATATCCGGTGGCAATGTCGGCAGGGAGGGTGGCGAGCAATTGCCCGGTGGCGGCGTCGCGCAGGAAGATGTTGTAGCGGAGCGCCTCGGCGGGGGTGGTGTCATCGGAAGGAGCGGCCCAAGAGAAAGTCACGGTGCCGTTGGCATGGTCGACCGATGCGTTGAGCGACGTTGGCGCTTGTGGCGCGCTGTTGGCAGCCATGCCGTTGGCGGCGCCGCTGTTGAGCCACAGTTCGGCGGTACAGCCCTTGCTGCAATCGCCGTTGTTCCAGCCGGCGAACCAGGCGTCGAGGTTGCCGTCGCCGTCAGCGTCGACGAGGTGGTGGGCGCCGTGGGTGACACGGCTGAAGTGGCCTTTCTTGTTGAACGGGTCGTCGTAGTGAGCGCCGTAGGTGTCGAAGGTGAAATCGCCGTTGTTGACGTAGACCACGGTGGTGTGCTCGTTGTTTTTGAAATGGCCGCCAGCGAGGATGTCGGGGTAGCCGTCGTTGTTGATGTCGCCGACGGCAATCTGCGTGCCGTCGCACCCTTCAAATTGGTCGAAGGGCATCATCTTGAATTGGCGGTTGCCGAGGTTGCGGCAGAGGTAGAAATTCTTGGTGTTGGTGTTGAGATAGAAGCCGGAGAAAATGATGTCGGGGAGCCCGTCGGCATCGAGGTCGGCCACGGTCGACGAGGCGTTGGTGACAGAGTGGAAGTGGTCGGCATGCTCGGTGAAAGTGCCGTCGCCGTTGTTCCAGTAGAGATGGATTTCGGAGGTGCGAGTAGCGCCGTAGCCGGTGGTGAGCAGGTCGAGGAACCCGTCGCCGTCGATATCTTCCATCACCACCGAACCGTCGGTAAGGCCATGGAATGGGGCGACGCCGTCGACCGGTTTGTCGAGCAGCGAGAAGGTGCCGTCGCCGTTGTTGTGGTAGAGGTAGACAGCGCGATAAGCCTCGATGGGGTCGGCCGATTCGAAGCGAGCTGCCTCGTCAAATCCTGCCATAGCCACGTCGGGGTATCCGTCGTTGTCGTAGTCGCCCACGGCAATCCAGTTGTGGGCTTTACCGCCTATCACGCCGTTGTAGAGAGGGCGGATGCCATGGTCGGTGACTTCGGTGAAAGTGACAAAGCCGTTGGCGGCGATGCTTTCGTTGTGGTAGAGGTGGACGGCCACTTGCGACAGGTCGGTGTCGGCGTCGCGCCAGCGATAGCCGTAGTTGTCGAGGCCGGCGACGATGAGGTCGAGTTTGCCGTCGCCGTCGTAGTCAATCCAAGCCGGCGAGGAGAATGCAGTGCCTTTGAGGCGGCCTTTGGAGCCGCGGGTGAAGGTGCCGTTGCCATTGTTATAGTAGAGGTTGACTTGGATGGTGGTGTTGCTGATATGCGTGTTGCGGTCGCTGTAGAAGAGGTCGGGGTGACCGTCGTCGTTGACGTCGCCCCATGCGGCGCCGGTATATTGCGCATGGTAGAATTGATACTGCGGATTGCCGGTAGAAGTGGTGGAGGAGACCGGCGTTGCCGATTTGGTGAATTTCACGTTGTCGATGGCCGATTGCGCGGAGGCTGAGGCGGCTATCACAAGAGCCGTGGCTATTGCTGAATATCTCATGGTGTTTAAGTAAGTTAGGTGTGGTTTATTTTTCAACTAAGAGAGAGGGCGCCGGAGCTTTGTCGATAAACGAGTTGCGCCAGGGGATGGTGATGCCGTTGTCGTCGATGGCGATGGGGAGCCACACGTATCGGGAGTCGATGAGATGGTCCTTGCGCCAACGGTCGAACATGGCTACGAATGAGCCGTCGGGCATCGGAAGCACGAAAGTGCTTTGGCAGTGGAACGTCTTGTCGGCGTCGACGCCCGTGCAGGGGTTAGGGAGCAGCTGGTAGGGCCCCATGATGTTGTCGGCTACGGCGTAGGCAGCTTCGTTGGGCGACCAGCCGGAGCAACCCGAGGTGATGATGTAGTAACGGCCGTCGTGCTTGAATATGGCGGGAGCCTCGCGCGATTGACCTATGAAATTGCGGGTGAAGATGCCGGTGTGCTTGAGGTAGTCGTCGGTAAGGCGGCTTATGTAGAGAGTGCCGTTGCCTTCCGAGGAGTAGATGAGGTAGGCGCGACCGTCGTCATCCTTGTAGAGGGTGAGGTCGCGGCTTTCGGCGCCGTTGGGACGCACGGCCTCGATGAATGTGAACGGTCCGGTGGGGCTATCGCTGACGGCCACGCCGGCTGTGGCTTGCCAGTAGTTGTAGTTGTCGATATGCATCCACATGACGAATTTGCCGGTGTTGTCGTTGTAGACCACCTTTGGGCGTTCGACCACCATGGTGGGGTGGATGTCGGAATAGGGGTTGCCGAAATCGGGAGTGAGAGCCAGACCCTCGTATTTCCAGTTCACCAAGTCGGTGGAGGAGTAGCATGACACGCCGGTGAAGTCTGTGCGGTAACATTCCCAGCCCACGCTTGGGGAGCGATAGGTGGTGGCGCCTTTGTATTCGCCGTACCAATAGTAGGTGTCGCCGTGGCGGAGGATGCCGCCGCCGTGGGCGTTGATGGGATTGGAAGATGTGTCGAGCCACACATCGCCGTTGGCAGGCGCGCTTTGTTGCGCGCCCGCGCCGACGATGCTTGCAAGAAGTAGTGTCAATGAAATAGTCAATCGGTTCATTCGTTAGGTTTTTTTTGTTCGCGCTGACGCTTTTCGAAATCTTTGGGCGTCATGCCGAATTGTTTCTGGAATATCTTTATGAAATAAGAAGGCGAGTTGATACCCACGATGTAGCACACTTCACCTATGCGGTAGGAGCCTTCGGTGATGAGGTCGGCGGCCTTTTTGAGGCGGATGAGGCGCACGAAATCGGTGGGGGATGTGCCAATGAGGTCTTTGAGCTTGCGGTGGAGCGACGAACGCGACAGGTTCACCTGGTCGGCGAGCATTTCGACACCGAAGTTGGGGTCGGTAAGGTTTTCCTCAATGCTGTGGGTGATTTTGTCCAAGAGGGCTTTGTCGGCGGCGCTCATGCCCGAGTTGGAGATGCTTGTCATGAACGGGTTGCGCGAATAGTTGATGCGGTCGCGCTGGCGCTTGTCGAATATGGCTTTAATCTGGGCGAAGAGGTACTTCATGGAGAACGGTTTCTCTATGTAGGCGTCGGCGCCCTCAGAGAGTCCGGCCACCTTGGAGTTGAGGTCGTTTTTGGCGGTGAGGATTATGATTGGCATGTGGCTCACTTCTAAGATGCTGCGGATTTTGCGAGTAAGCTCCATGCCGTCCATTTGCGGCATCATAAGGTCGGTAATCACCATGTCGACGGGGGTAGCGGCATCGGAGATGATAGCCAGGGCTTCTACGCCATTGGTGGCGGTGAGCACCTTGTAGCGTTTGCTGAGTTTTTCGGCTATGAATTGCCTTACTTCGGCGTTGTCCTCCACTAAGAGTATCACTTGCGAAGATACGCCAGGGGCCTCGGCCGGTTTTTCGTTGGCGGCTGTTTCGGTGGTCTCGGTGCCGGCAGTTGTTTCGGCAGTTTCGGCTGTTGTGCCTGTTGCTTCGGTGTCGGCGGTTTCGCTCTCATTGTCAATCACTTGTGCATCGGTGCCGGCGTAGAGGTTGAGGTGCAGGGTGAAGCAGTTGAGGCCGTCGACGATGCTGTAGGTGAGCGTGCCGCCCATGAGCTCGGCGAGCGAGCGGGCGAGGTTGAGGCCGATGCCGGTAGAAGAGTCGGCGTTGGCGTCCTTGGCCATCTGGTAGAAGGGGTCGAAGATTTTCTCCTGGTATTCCGGGGCAATGACTTCGCCGTCGTTGAGAATGCGGAGAATCATCAAACCGTTGTCGGAGCGCAAGTCGATGGCGATATGCGCATGGCAGTAGCGCACGGCGTTGGATAGCAAGTTGTTGACAATCTTCGTCATGGCGTTGCTGTCGCCGTTGATGTAGCAACCTTCTTGTGGCAGCGTAGCTTCTAAGGTGATGCCTTTGTGGGTGAGGAGCGATTTGAATCCCGTGATTTTATTATTGAGAACGGAGGTCACCTCCAGGCGTCCCAGCGACAGCTCCATCTTTTTCTTGTCGATTTTGCGGAAATCGAGGAGCTGGTTGGTAATCGACATCAGTTCGTTGGTGCTGCGTTGCATGGTGAGGAGACTGCGCGAAATTTCGGGGTCGGAGATGTTCATGTCGAGGAGCGACTCCAGCGGGCCGTTGATGAGGGTCACCGGGGTGCGTATCTCGTGGGCAATCTTAACGTAGAGGTCGAGTTTCGAGCGGTAAATTTCCTTCTCTTTTTCGTCGTTGAATTGTCGCTCCTTGTCGGCGGCTTTACGGCGAGCGCGACGGCGCCAAAGCATGAAAGCCAGGTATATCATGGCGATAGCGAGAAGGATGTAGATAATAATAGCGAGGTTGCTTCTATACCAAGGCGGGAGGATGGTGATGGAAAGCGTTTGCTCGTCGGTGCTCCACACGCCGTCGGCGTTGGCGCCTTTGACGTGGAAAGTGTAGTGGCCCGGCGGCAGGTTGGCGTAGGTCATCGACCGGTCGTTGGTGGTGTATACCCAGTCGGAGTTAACGTTGTCCATGCGGTAGGCGTACTTGTTGGAAGCGGCGTCGATGTAGGATAGTGCGGCAAATTGGAAAGAGATGATGTTTTGGTCGCACTTGAGGGTGATGTGGTGGGCGCCCATAATCGACTCATTGAGAGGGGAGTCGGGGGCGTTGGGGGTAATTTCCTCGTTGTTGACTGAGAAGCCGGTGATGTAGACCGACGGAGGCACGTCGTTGGTGAGGATATTGTAGGGGTCGAACGACACGAGGCCTTCGGAGCAACCGAAGTAGAAGCGGCCGTCGGAGGCTTTGAGAGCGCCTTTGTAGCTGAATTGGTTGGCGGGCAATCCGTTGCCGGTATTGTAGATGGTGACAGCGCCGTCGCCGGGATTGAATTTCACCAAACCATTGTTGGTGCCGAACCATAGGAAGCCGTTCTTGTCCTCAAGCATCTTGTAGGCAGTGTCGTCGGGTAGTCCTTGGGCAATGCTATAGGATGTGAAAGATTCATCTTTGGGGTTGAACACGCATATGCCGCCGCGGTCGGTAGAGAACCAGAGCTGGCCTCGCGATGTTTCGATGACATTGCTTACGGAGTTGGAACTCAGCGATGTGGCGTTGTTTTCGTCGTGGGTGTAATGCCGCAGTTGGCGTGTCGACGGAGTGAAGCGGTACACGCCGTTGCCCATGGTGATGATCCACATGTCGTGGTTGGAGTCCTCGAGGATGTCGAAATTGTAGTTAAGACCAAATTCCGGCACCAAGGTCATGGGGAGCGCGTCGCCGGCGGAGGTGTAAATGCTCCAGCCGTTGCCCAGCCACACGTTGTTGTTGCTATCTTCGCAGAGGGCATATACACTTTCCTCGTTGATACCCAATTGGGCGGATGAGAGGTGGCGCACATGGCGAGTAGCGTAGTCGATGATGTCGATACCGTTTTTGAAGTATCCCACCCACATTTCATTTTTGCGCGACATGACTGTGAGCGTCTTGTTGTCGTAGAGGTGAAGGCGTCCGGAGTTGACGCTGTTGTTGTCGAAGAGTCCGGTGGCGGGGTTGAAGATGCTCACGCCGGCGTCCTCGGTGGCGAGCCATATCAAGCCGTCGGGCGACTCGGCGATGTCGCGTACGCGCTTGCTGGCGATGGAGTTGCCGGATAGCGGCACGTAGCGACGGAAGTTGGTGTAGAACGGCGAGATGTAGTTGATGCCGCCCAAGTTGGTGCCTATCCAAATACCTTTTTCCCGGTCGCGGAAAATCTTGCCAATCTGGTTGTCGGAGAGGGTGGCGCTGTTCATGGGGTCGTAGCAGATATGTGTCACCTCGCCGCTGAGATTGTCGACGATGAAAACGCCCATCTGCGTGCCCACCCATATTTTGTCTTCAAAGACTTTGACGTCGCGGATAATGGTGTAGTGGATTTGTGGAGTGTCGAAGTCGGTGACAGTGTTGCGTCGTTTGTTGAAACGGCGTAGCTTGCCGGTGTGGGAGCCGATGACGATTTCGTTGTCAATATCGGCCATGCAGTAGATATTGTCGCCTTTAAGGGAGTTGCCGTCGCTGTCGCCCAGGTATTGGTCGAAAGAGTCGGAGTTGCTGTCGTAGCGGTAGATGCCGTTGCCGTTTGTTCCAATCCACACCTTGTCGCTGCGGTCGATGCATATGCTTTCGGCGCTGCCGTTGTCGGGCTCGTCGGTAGAGCCGAATACGTAGTGTTTGAGATTGCCGGCGGCGTCGAGACGGAAAACGCCTTGGTTGGGGAGCACAATCCAGGTGTTGCCTTCGGAGTCGGCTTTGATGTCGGACACCCAGTTGGTCATCTTCACGCCGTCGTCGGCGGCAGTGTCGATGTAGCTGAAGCGTTCGAAGCGCGGGTTGAGGATGAAGACGCCGATGTCGGTGCCCACGTAGAGAGAGTTGTCGGCTTTGGAATGGAGCGCGGAGATATTGTTGTTGCGAATGTTCTTGTCGCGGTCGTAGCAGTCGAACACTTTGATGTTGCGACCGTCGTAGCGATTGAGTTTGTTGCGCGTTCCGAACCAGAGGAAGCCGTCGGGCGTCTGTGCAATCGCTTTGATGTCGGTTTGCGACAGGCCGTTTTCCTTGTTGATATTTCGGAAATAGAAATCGTGGGATGATGTCGTGGCCGGGGCGGGTATCGCCAGTGCCAGCGGCGCCACCATCAAGCTCAATATTATGGATAATAGATGTTTCTTCATGTTATAAGTTAAGGACTGCTCAAAATTACCATTGTCGCAAATTTTAATCGGCTCAAAAAATGTAAAAATAGTAGAATTGTCGCAAGGCGGTTTGGTTTGGAATGCAAATTTATGCGAAAATTACATTTATTTGGCGAGATGTGGCAGAATTGTGTCATTATATTGCCGATATTTGCGGAAGAAGTTATTTTACGAGAAAATGCCATGAAGAAATTTTGGATTTATTTACTTATTGCCATGTCGTCGGCAGCCGTAGCGTCGGCGTCGGTGCGCAGGGCTATACCGTTCAACGACGGATGGAAGTTTCATAAAGTGACGACACCCGCAGAGGTGTCGGAGGTGACCTTGCCCCATTGCTATAATGCCGATGATGGCACGTCGGCCGATTACTACCGCGGCGAGGCCGTTTATGCCAAAACCTTTGACGCGCCGGCCATGGAGAAAGGCGACCGCGTGTTCATAAGATTTGAGGCCGTCGGGTTCCAAGCCAAAGTGGAAGTCAACGGCGTGGAGCTGGGGCATCACAAGGGAGGCTTCACGGCGTTCTGCTACGAGCTGACCGAGTTGCTGCGCACCAAGGGGAATAGCATCACAGTGACCGTCGACAACCGCAAGGACATGACCATAGCGCCAATCAATGCCGATTTCACCATGTTCGGCGGCATATACCGCCCCGTTAGCTTGTTGGTGCTGCCCAAGGGGCATATCACCCCGGTGGACTATGCATCGCCGGGCGTCTACTTCGAGCAACTTGAGGCCGATGCGACCCAGGCGCGAGCCGCCGTGAAAGTGCTTGTCGACGGATTCGACGACAAAGAGCTTGGGCGGCTGTCGCTGTATAGCGAGTTGCGCGACGGCGAAGGCACGGTGGTGGCACGCACGTCGACCAATGCCGTGATGCGCCACAACGGATTCAATGCGCTCGCCGACACCATCACGGTGGCCAATCCCGAATTGTGGAACGGGCGAAGCAACCCCGCGCTGTATACCCTTGCCACATATATTATTAAAGGAGAAGTGATAGTAGACAAAGTGGAGCAGACGGTGGGCTTCCGCACCGTCGAAGTAGACCACGACAAAGGGTTTATACTCAATGGTAAAAGCCACAACCTGCGCGGAGTAAACCGACATCAGGACCGACCCGGCAAAGGTTGGGCAATCTCCGAGGCCGACCATCGCGAGGATATGGAACTCATCAAGGAAATAGGAGCCAATGGCATACGCCTTGCCCACTATCCCCATGCCGAGTACTTCTACGACCTGTGCGACCGCGAAGGGATGCTCGTGTGGGCCGAGATTCCTTTTGTAGATAATGCGCCCGACAACGAAGAGTTTGCGGCGACCACCAAGAGCCAATTGATAGAGCTGATACGCCAGAACTACAACCACCCCTCGATATTTTGCTGGAGCCTGTTCAACGAGCTTGGCGGTCCGGCTGCGACGAAGATAGTCACCGAGCTAAATGACATAGCTCATCGCGAGGACCCCCACCGCTACACCACTGCCGCCTCCAACGACGACAATTCGCCGCTGAACGCCATCCCCGACATCATGGCCTATAACACCTATCCCGGGTGGTATTGGGCCGACCCCGCCACCATGCAATATGCTATCGACTGGAAATACCGCCCCGACAAGCAGCCGCTTGGCATCAGCGAGTATGGCGCCGGGGCAAGCATCCATCATCACGGCATACTCAGTGAGCACCCCGACACCGGCGGCGACTATCATCCCGAGGAGTGGCAGGCTACGGTGCATGAAATCAACTACCGCGAAATCAGTAAGCGCAACTTCGTGTGGGGCACATTTGTATGGAACATGTTTGACTTCGCCAGTGCCGGACGCACCGAGGGCGACACCTACGGCATGAACGACAAAGGGCTCGTCACCTACGACCGCGCCACCCCCAAGGACGCATTCTATTTCTATAAGGCCAATTGGAACGCCGAGCCAATGGTACACATAGCGGGGAAACGTTTCACGCCCCGAGGCGCCGAAGCGCGACAGGTGAAAGTGTATACTAATTGCGATGGCATCTATCTGATACACAACGGAGTGCGCTATTATCCCGATGGCAATCCGCAAGCCCATGTGTACACGTGGGACAACCTACCGTGGGCCGAAGGGGAGAACCGCATCACCGCCCACGGAGTGAGCGACGGAAAGATAATCTACGATAACTGCATTATAATATACAATAAATGAGGAAGTTATTAGATAACTGCATTATAATATACAATAAATGAGGAAGTTACTGATAGGGATGCTGCTCATTGTGGCAATTACGGCCGGAGCAGCCAATAAGAGTGCGGTTGACTATGTCAATACGTTGATAGGCACTGCATTAAAGGGAGAAGGAGGCACTGCGCCATTCGTGGGGCGACCGTTCATGATGACCAACTTCTTGCCGCAGACGCGCCAGAACAAGATGGGCACGATGGCATATGTATATGACGACAAGGAGATTATAGGCTTTATGGCATCGCATCAGCCCACGGTGTGGATGGGCGACTACGGATATGTGTCGCTGATGCCGCTGGGGGGCAGTGCAGCCGAGGACCAGGCCTATTGGTTGCCAGAGTCGCGCGGATTGGCCTACGACCATGCCGATGAGACCGCCACGCCCTATTATTACTCGGTGAAGATGCGCACCCCCGGCGGGAAGCAAATCAAAGGGGAGATGACGGCGGCAAGCCGAGCAGCGGTGATGCGTTTCACCTTTCCCAAGAAGAGCCGGCCACAGCTTGTGGTGCAGGGTATCAACCTCAATGCCGCGCTCGCCGACTGGTGCAACGACTACGGCCCGCGCCTCGACAAGATACGCGGATACATAGAAGTCGACACCGTCAACAACGAAGTGCGGGGCTACAACCCCGACCGCCAATCGTCGCAGATAGGGCCCGACTTGCCCAATTTCAAAGGGTATTTTGTTATAAAATTCAACCGGCCGATACGTGACGCATTTGTGTGGGACGGCGACCGGGCATATTCCGGTGAGCTGTCGCGTGAAGGCACACGCCTTGGCGCCACGCTGACTTTTGACGGCAAAAGCGCCGTGGTAGAGGCACGCGTAGGCACCTCCTTCATCAGTATAGAGCAAGCTCGCGCCAACCTCGACCGAGAGATAGGCGACCAGCCGATGGCGACCGTAGCCGCCGCAACGCGTGCCGCCTGGGAGGAAAAGCTGGCCAAAATAGAGCCAAAAGGGATAGATGCCGACACCAAATCGGTGTTCTACACCGCCATGTACCATTGCTACCTCTTTCCGCGCGAGTTTTCGGAGTACGGCCGGTATTACAGCGCGTTCGACGACCAAGTGCACGAGGGGGTCAGCTATAACGACTACTCGCTGTGGGACACCTTCCGCGCCTTCCACCCGCTGATGACAGTTATAGAGCCCGAGCTTACCGGCGACTGGATAACGTCGCTGTTGCAGATGTACAGCCAGGGAGGCTGGATGCCGATGTGGCCCAACCCCACGTATACCAATATCATGATAGGCACGCACGCCGATGCCTTGATAGCCGACGCATATATGAAAGGGATACGCAACTACGACGTAGACCTGGCCTACGAAGCGATGCGCAAGGACGCCATGACGCCACCCGACAGCGACACCAAGCGGCGCTACGGCGACCGCGACCGCTGGACATCGTATGAGGCCCGAGCCGGTGCAAGCTGGTATCACTCACTGGGTTATATACCCGACGACCGCACGGCAGAGTCGGTGTCGCGCACATTGGAATATGCCTACGACGACTGGTGCGTGGCGCAGGTGGCTCGTCAACTTGGCCATCGTGAGGACTATGAGCGGCTAATGGCCATGTCGCAGAACTATCGCAATATCTACAACAGCGAGAAAGGCTTCATGTTGCCTCGCAAATACAATGGCGAGTGGATCGACCTCGACGACCATAACCGCACCGGGCTTACCGAAGGCTCGAAGTGGACCTACCTCTTTTGCGTGATGCAGGATGTGGCCGGCATGATAGAGATGATGGGCGGCGAAGAGGCGTTTGCCGCCAAGCTCGACCGCAACTTTGCCGAGGGTCATTACTGCCACGACAATGAGCCGGGGCACCATTATATCTACTTATACGATTATTGCGGCCAGCCGCGCAAGGCCCAGGAGCTTGTGCGGCGACACACCCGCATCAACTACCATAATGCACCCGACGGTGTCAACGGCAACGACGACTGCGGCCAGATGTCGGCATGGTACATATTTTCGGTGATGGGCTTCTATCCCGTGACCCCCGGTTCCAACACCTTTGCCATCGGAGCGCCGCAGTACCCCGAGATTACTGTGAAAGTGGGGGCCGACGGCCATAGCCTTACCATCCGCGCCGAGAACCTGTCGGAGGAGAACAAATATGTCGACCATATAGAAATAGACGGCGTGCGCCATGCAGGCAACTTCCTGACCTGGGAAACCCTCACTACGGCCCGCGACATCACCTTCGTGATGACCCGCTAATACCCGCCGAGGATGACTGCACGATGATAGCGCGCCATGGTGCATTGGAATCATCGGCAGACCGATAGTAGGGCGCCGTAGAGTTGATAGCATAGGCGGTGTGCCAAAAATGGTTTTGACACACCGCTTTATTAGTGCGTGAGAAATGTAGTGAAGTAGGCTACTTTGGTATTTGTGGCAATTACTACCATTGTGCTATTTTTTGAGAGATGAGTTGACGATTGTTGTATTTTTTAAAGATAAATTTGCAATAGTCAATATCTCGCAAAGGCGACGCCTGTGGGAAATAAAGAATGGAAAAGCAAAAAGAACAAACCGTCATAGAAACAAACAATACCATGTCAACTATTAATGGAAAACTGAAGGCGATGGGCCTGATGATAGCGATATCGGGGTTAACGATATCGGCAGCAGGGTCCGGAGAGTCGACGATAGAATACGGGAAGTGGGCAATCAACTTGGATGGCACGAGCAACAAAGTGAGTTTTGCCAAAGATGGCAATGATGTGCTCAAGGGAGTGTCGGTGCGGTTCAAGTATAACGGCACCGTGTATGACACGTCGGAGTTCACGACAGCCACGGTGAGCGAAAGCACCGTAGCCGACAAGGCCGGCGACGCGCACAGCTATACCATCAGTTACAGCAACGGCGACGGCGTTCCGACAGTCGACCAGACATTCTTGCTGTTTGCCGACCGCGATTATTTCCTTACGGAGGTGACGCTGAAATCGGACTCGGAGATAAAGTCGAATTACATAGCACCGGTGTACACAACGGAGAAAAACCTGTTTTTGCCGGCCGACAATAGCAACAGGATGCTCACGGTGCCCTTTGACAACGACGGATTTGTGACTTACGGGTCGCACACGTTGAGCTGCTCGTCGCAGACGAGTTCGGCGATTGGGCGAGTGCCGCGAGATACTATATCGTTTGAGGTGACATCGATATTCAATGGCAACACCCAGCGCGGGCTTGTGGTAGGGTCGGTGGAGCACGACAATTGGAAATCGGCAATAAGGATGACCGGAAGCCCACTGATACAGAGCTACATGTCGAAATTGGAATGTTATAGCGGAGCGACGCATGCCGCCACCCGCGACGAGTATAACGGTTATCTGATGCCCCACGGCGAGCTGAGAGGCACGCAAGTGAAGTCGGCGCGTTTTATGGTAGGCCTGTTTGATGACTGGCGCACCGGTATGGAGACCTACGGCGAAGTCAACAACATGTATGCGCCGAAGCGAGCATGGGACGGCCCGACACCATTCGGGTGGAACAGCTGGGGCGGCATGGCCACCCATGTTAACTACGAAGGAGTGCTGTCGGTGTCGGATTTCGTGAAGGAAAACTTTCAGGGGAAGAACAACTTCGCCCCCGACGGCGTAGTGTTCATAGACCTCGACTCCTATTGGGGCAATCTTGATTGGGACCAATTGGAGGACTTCTGCAACCATTGCCGGGCCAACGGGCAGACGCCGGGCATTTACACAACGCCCTTCTCCAACTGGACACACTCCGACGGCGACGCTGTGGAGGGGAACAACGGCTATTACTATGGCGATGCCTTGCTCTACGTGAACGGGCAGAAGACCGGTCGCCTCGACCCCACGCACCCCGCCACGTTGTCGTTGATGAACTATCAGATAGATAGATTTAAAGCGATGGGTATCAAGTATATAAAGCTCGACTTCCTAAATCATGGCAGCTGCGAGGCCGATGGCTTCTACAATAAGGATATCACCACCGGCATCCAGGCATACAATTACGGCATGAAGCATTTTGCCGAGCGATGCGGCGACGACATGTTCATCGTGTTGTCAATATCGCCGTTGTTCCCGTCGCAATATGCCAATGCACGACGCATCAGCTGCGATGCGTGGGGTGAGATGTGGCACACCAACTACATGATGAACAGCTTGTCGTTCGGTTGGTGGCTCGACCGGGTGTACTGTTACAACGACCCCGACCACTTGTGCGTGTCGGACCGCAGCGAAGAGGAGAACAGGGCACGACTGACCACCGGCGTGTGCACGGGATTTTGCATGAATGGCGACAACCTGTCGACGGCCGGGACGCACACCGGTACGGCAGCCAATCAGGCCCGTGCAAAGAAATATTTCCAGTTTGCCGACATCAACGAGGCAATCAACATGGGCCGGTCGTTCCGCCCCGCCTACGGTCATAGCCTGCATGGGCCCAACAACTCAGTGGACCTGTTTTATCTTGAGACAGCCGACAGCTGGTACATAGCATATTTCAGCTATGGAGAAGGGACCAAGAGCGGAACCCTTGACTTGACCACGCTCGGCATAGAAGTAGATGCGGTGGATGTGGCACGCAGCAAAGAGCTGTGGACCGGGGCAGGAGTAAGCATCGAAGGCACCGGCATGCAGTATAAAGTAATCAACAACGAGGCCAAGCTTTACAGATTGTACAAGAAGCAGTAGCCCGCAGCCGTCGGCGCGGAGCATCGCGTCAGGCAGTAAGCCGCCGAGAAGAGAAGCAATATAAAAGCGAGCCGTGGGCGGCAAACTGGGGCGAGCCGAAAAATGAAGCGAGCCGAAAAAATTGAAGAGAAACAGCAACCCGATAATAAACTGAAATATACCGAGATAAACCAATAATTAACCAAAAAAATAACAAGCTTAAAAAAGAAGAAAGCGAAACAACCAACCTGCAATAAAACAGATAGAGAAATAGACAAACCAAACTATTACCATAATGAAAAAGCTAAGCATTTACAGAGTGGCGGTTGCGATAGGTATCATGTCGATGATGCCATTGGCGCAGTCGTGTAGCGATGACGAGACTTCCAAGGGGGAGTATGATCCGTCGGCACCCATAGAGCTGACCGATTTCTATCCCACAGAGGGAGGCGTTGCTACGAAACTAATATTGAACGGGAAGAATTTCGGCACCGATGTGTCGAAGATACAGGTGCTTGTCAACGAGCGTCCCGCGGCAGTGGTCAATTCGGTAGGCGATATGATCTACGCCATATGTCCGCGCAAGCCGGGCGAGGGGGATGCTAACAATATCATCGACTGCAAAGTGGCAGTGGTGGTAGACGGCAAACGCCAAGAGTATGCTGAGACATTTAAGTATCAGATACAGACGGTGGTGACGACGGTGTGCGGAATGAAAGACGCGCCCGACGATCCTGTGACAGGCAACTTGGCGCAGACCTCCATGCCGCCGGTGACCTATCTTGCCGTAGACAACGACAACAATATCTTCGCCTCGTTGCGTAACCGCAACAGTTACTATAACAACAACAAGGTGATGATGGTCAACGAGGATGAAGACTTCAGCAAGATATTGATTCCCGACACCGGCGCGCCGCTCAACCAGCCATGTATGCTTGACGACGGCAAGACAGTGTATATACCTACCGACAACGGATTGGAATACTGGACCATGTCGTCGGACAACATGTGGGCCCCGATGAAGCAGTCGCTGAAGCCTAATACGGGTCAGACTTTGACGTTTGACTTCAAGCACTCGTTTGCCATGTGTAAGTACGACGGGTACATGTACGTGCGCCCCAAGAACGGTATTCTTTATCGTTTCGACCCGGAATCGGGCTTGACCACGCAGGTAGACAACGGGTTGATGAGCGGCAGCGATGCCTATATGACCTTTTCGACGAAGCACCCCACGATGCTTTACATAGCATATACCAACAACCATTGCATCTATTCCTATGACATACTGACCGGGAAGCACCAGTTGATAGCCGGCATATCGTCGCAGTCGGGCTATATAGATGGCAACGGCGCGTCGGCGATGTTCAACGAGCCGCGCCAGCTCATCCTCGACGAGAATGATGACATGTACATAGCTGATACCAACAACCATTGCATCAGAAAAGTGACCCCCGACGGGAAGGTAAGCACCGTGATAGGCATACCGGGCGAGGCAGGGTATCAGGACGGAAGTCCCGACGAGGCATTGTTCAACCGCCCGTTCGGAGTATGTATCAACAAAGACGGAATCATTTATATCGGTGATTTCGAGAACCAGTGCATACGTCGACTTGCCATAGAATAAACAAACCTGATAAAACAGAAGAACAATGAATAAGAGGATAATATTCATCATAGTATGCCTGTTGGCGGCGATAGGCGCCGTAGCGCAGGAGAAGATAGTCACGGGTACGATATATGACGAGTTGAACGACCCGTTTCCGGGCGTAGTAATCCAGCCCAAGGACCGACCCGGAGTAGGAATATCGACCGATATTGACGGTAATTTCAGCATTAAAGTACAGAAGAAAGACGTGTTGGTGATATCCTGTTTGGGATATGCCACGCAGGAGATAGATGCCGACGAAGTGAGCGGGCCGTTGACTATCACGATGACCCCGGCGAGCACCATGCTTGACGAGGCCGTGGTAGTGGGATTGGGCACGCAGCGCAAGATATCGGTAGTGGGAGCCGTGACATCGGTCAACGTAGACCAGCTGCAGACGCCCGCCACCAACTTGCAGAATATGCTTGGCGGACGCGTGCCGGGCGTGATATCCATACAGAAGAGTGGCGAGCCCGGTAAGAACATATCCGACTTCTGGATACGCGGTATCGGCACCTTCGGAGCCAACTCGAGCGCCTTGGTGCTAATCGACGGACTTGAAGGCAATCTTAGCGAGCTCGACCCTGCCGATATCGAGAGCTTCTCAGTGTTGAAAGACGCGTCGGCGACGGCAGTCTACGGTGTGCGCGGAGCCAACGGCGTAGTGTTGGTGACCACCAAGCGCGGAACGGCAGACAAATTGCAAGTGACAGGGCGTGTGGATTTCTCCGTGTCGCACCTTACGCGGATGCCCGACTTCGTGAACTCCTACGACTATGCTCGCCTTGCCAACGAAGCATTGGCAGTGCGCGGCAACAGCCCGCTGTATTCCGACATAGAGATGTCGATAATCAAGAACCATTTGGATCCCGACTTGTATCCCGATGTGAATTGGCGCGATGAGATATTGCACGACAACTCGTTGACGCAGACCTACTATGTGAACGCACGAGGCGGCGGATCGTTGGCGCGCTACTTCCTTTCGCTCGGCTACAAGAACGAGAGCGCGGCCTACAAGCAGGACAAGTCGTCGAAATATTCGTCACAGGTAGGCTACCAGACCTTCAACTACCGTGCCAACTTGGATATCAACCTTACGAAGACCACCCAATTGTATTTCGGAGCCGACGGTTTCATTTCGGAGAAGAGCGAGCCGGGCAATGCCAATACCGATGCGTTGTGGCATACCTGCCGTAATCTTACGCCGATCACCATCCCGACACGCTACTCGTCGGGCGAGCTACCCGCCTACGGCGTCAACAATGCGTATTCGCCGTATGTGATGCTTAACCATACGGGTATGACCAAGATACGCCATTACCGTGGAAAAGCCACGTTGGAGTTGAAGCAAGACCTGTCGATGATAACCGAAGGGCTCAAGTTGAGGCTCCAGGCCGCCTACGACAACGAGTCGGACCTTCGCGAGATACGTTCGGTGTTGCCCGAGATGTATTATGCGACGACGCGTAAGTACACCGGCGAGCTTGCGTTGGTGAAGCGAGTAGACGCACAGACAGCCAAGTATAGCCATGCCGATGCCCAGTTCTACAAGATACACTTCGAGGGAACAGCGACATGGGACAGATTGTTTGCCAACAAGCATCGCGTAGGCGCGTTGGTATACTACTATATGAGCAGCCAGCAGACCATGGACGGGAGCATAGATGGCCGTCCAGAGTCGTTGCGCAGCATGTATGCGATACCCATCAGGTACCAGGGCATATCAAGCCGCTTGACTTACGGATTTGACGACACATATTTCTTGGATGCCAACTTCGGATATACCGGTTCGGAGAACTTCCAGGCAGGCCATCGCTTCGGTTTCTTCCCGTCGGTGGCAGGAGGCTGGGTTCCCACGCAGTATAAGTGGATGAAAGAGAAGTTGCCGTGGTTGAACTTCTTAAAGATACGCGCCTCCTACGGACTTGTAGGTAATGACCGCTTGACCGATGAGCGCTTCCCGTACCTGACCCTTATGACCAACAGCAATTCAGGCGGCGGTTGGGGCAGCAACGTAGGATATGTCACTGAAGAGCGCGTTGGCGCCAACAACTTGCAGTGGGAGAAAGCGAAGAAATTGGACGTAGGTATAGAAGGAAAATTGTGGAACAACAAGATAGACTTCGTGGTCGACTTCTTCCAGGACCGCCGCGACGGCATATATCAGCGCCGCACGCAGATACCCGACTATGCGGGATTGGTGACGATGCCCTTTGGTAACGTAGGCCGGATGAAGAGCTACGGAGCAGATGGCAACATCTCGTTCACGCAGGATTTCGGCAAGGACTGGTCGCTGACATTGCGCGGTAACTTCACCTACTCCGCCAACAAGGTAGAGAACTGGGAGCAAGCCGAGCAGCAGTATCCCTATCAGAACTACACCGGCTATGTGAACAATGCGTTCCGCGGCTTGATAGCGTTGGGATTGTTCCGCGACGAATTGGATGTAAAGCAGAGCCCGACGCAGAAATTCGGCACCTATATGCCCGGTGATATCAAGTACAAAGACGTCAATGGCGACGGAGTCATCGACGACAACGACCGCGTACCGCTTTCGTATCCCAACTATCCGAAGCTGATGTATGGTTTCGGCGGCGAGCTGAGATGGAAGAACTTGACGCTTGGCATCATGTTTAAAGGCACAGGTAATACCGACTACTATTACGTGAACGGCACGTCGGGCGGCGAAGGATACATACCGTTCTACAACGGGTCGACCGGCAACGTGTTGCAGCAAGTAGCAGACCAGAGCAACCGCTGGACACCGGCGTGGTATTCGGGAGATCCGTCGACAGAAAATCCCAACGCACTGTATCCGAGATTGAGCTACGGGCGCAATGAGAACAACAACCAGCTGTCGACGTTCTGGCATACGAATGCGCGTTATCTGCGACTACAGGAAATCAATGTCAACTACCACGTGTTGCCTGGCAAGTTCTTGCGTTCGTTGGGCCTGAGCTCGATGGATATCCAATTTGTGGTGAACAATGTGGCAGTATGGAGCCCGGTCAAATTGTGGGATCCGGAGCAAGCCGAATACAATGGCGGGGCATATCCTATACCGAGAACATATTCACTCCAACTCTATGTAAACTTCTAATCAACGACAACGATGAAACTATATAAAGCAATAATAGCGATGGGCGTAGCAGGCTATAGCATGATAGCCCCGTCGTGCAACTATCTTGATGTAGATGGCTATTTTGACGACACGCTGAAGTATGATTCGGTGTTTGTGTCGCGACAGTATCTTGAGAAATACCTGTGGGGTGCAGCTGGAGAGCTACCCGACGAGAGCGCCATATTCGGCAACGATGTGATGCCAGGCGAGACCGCCACAGATGAGATTTTCACATTGAATGATTACGGATTGTTCCATGGGAAAGCGTTGACGTTGGGGTTGGTTTCTCCATCGGATTTGCGCGGTATGAACTCGTGGCCGGCGTGCTACAAGGCCATACGCAAGGCGAACACCATTTTGGCCCGAATCAATGAGTGTAAAGACCTGTCGACAGTGCAGAGGTCGGAGATAGTGGGATATGCCCATTTCTTGCGTGGCTATTCGTATTATATCATATTGATGAACTACGGACCGGCAGTGTTGCTTGGCGACGAGATACTTGACAACAACGAGGAGGCGAGCTACTATGCCCGCGCTCGTGCGACCTTTGACGAGACAGTAGACTATATATGCAACGAACTTGAGACCGCTGCGCAGTATATCCCCGCCGATGTCGACATAGCCAACTTCGGGCGTCCGACGCGCGGAGCCGCATATGCCATCATAGCGAGAGTGAGATTGCATGCAGCCTCACCGTCGTTCAACGGTGGTCAGTCGGCAACCCGCTATTTTTCAGGGTGGAACCGGTCGACCGACGGTACGCCGTACGTAAGCCAGACCTACGACGAGCGGAAGTGGGCACTTGCCGCAGCCGCATGCCGCAGGGTGATAGACATGAACAAATATGAGTTGCATACGGTAGACCGCGTGTCGGCCGATGCCGGAGATGTCACAGAAGCGACGCCCGCGTTGCCGGAAACAGTGTCGGATGCAGCGTTCCCCTACGGGGCTGGCGATATCGACCCGTTGAAGTCGTATGCCAACATGTTTAACGGCACCACCTATGCAGTGCAGAATAAGGAGCTGATATGGGGCAAGCAGTCGGGGTCGATACAGGCCTTCACGCAGCAGTCGTTCCCCATCTATATGGGCGGTTACAACAGTATGTGCGTGACCCAGAAGGTGGTAGATGAGTATCGTATGCGCGATGGCAAGACGATAGAAGAAGCTCGTCAGACGGGTGAATACAAAGAGACCGGCAACTCGCGCGTGTTGTCCTATTTCTCGGGATATCGCGTGTTGCGCGGCACGTATAATATGTATGTCAACCGCGAGATGCGATTCTATGCGTGCGTAGGCTACAGCGGGTGCTATTGGCCGGCAACGTCGTGCAACAACAATAACTTCCGCCAGCAGACAGTGTGGTATTACAACGGCGGCAATGCCGGTAAGGACAAAGCGGTGCATGAGCCACGCAACTATTGTGCGACCGGATATGTGCTGAAGAAATATGTGCATCCTGAGGATAACTGGTACAACGGCGACGGGTCGACTCGTACGGCAAAGACCTTCCCGATAATACGATATGCCGAGATACTGTTGTCGTATGCCGAGGCTATCAACCATTTGAGTGGCAGCCACACAGTGGAGTTGCCGTCGGGACAGACATATACACTGTCGAGAGCGTCGGAGCTTGATGATGCAGTGTTCTATTTCAACCAGATACGCTTCCGTTCGGGCCAGCCGGCGTTGAATCCGGAAGATTATGCCGATGAAGAGACTTTTGATGCACAGATACGCCATGAGCGTTTTGTTGAATTCTTTGCAGAGGGGCGCCGCTACTACGATTTGCGTCGTTGGGGCACCCTTGAGGCAGAGGAGAGCGAGCCTATCACCGGCATGAATGTAGAGTCGGCAGCGAATGGATATTTCGCGCGCACGGTAGTCAATCATGCAGATTTCCGCAATCGCGTATGCGACAAGAAGATGGTGTTCTTGCCGATACACCGCGACGAGATACGCAAGTCGAGGTTGCTTGACCAGAACCCCGGGTGGTAGCAGTAGATAGCCGGGGGCAGCGGGTCAATCCGTAGCCCCCGCCGCTACAGCGGTAAGCAAAGACGAAAAAATGATTGAAAATAGAAAAAGCAAATAAAGATATGAAAATCAAGTATATAATACCGACTGTCATGGCAGCGGGCGCGATGTTGACCGCATGCAATGAGAATGAACAGTTTGAGGGAGAATTGTATGAGAAGGTCATCTACGTGTTGAGCGATAATGACCATCTGTTTTCGAGTGTCCACAATCTGGGCGAGACTACAACCGGATATCTGACGATATATTGCGGAGGTACAGAGCATATAAAGAAAGATGTGACGGTAGAGATAGAGCCATACGAGGAGGCTCTCGACCATTATAACTATGTCAATTATGATATTGACGAGTCGCGGTATGCGAAGTTGCTTGATCCGTCGCATTACAGCATAGAGAGTTACAGCACGGTGCTGAAGGCCGATAGCCCGGATTATTATTCGCTGATACCCATAAAGGTTAACCCCGACGGGTTGTCGCCCGACTCGACGTATATCATACCGATGCGAATAAAGAGCGTGAGTGATTATCGCGTAAACCCCGACAAGGATAATGTGCTATATAGAGTGGTGCTTGCCAACGAGTTTGCCACGATGGAGACGACGACTTACTACCAGATGACGGGAGTGGAGACATTGGGATTGTCGAGCGGTGAAAATGCGAGCGGCGTGTCGGTGACCCGCGTAGTGGCGCCGTTGACGAAGAACAAGGTGCGCATGTTTGCGGGTACTCATTCGTATGTACCTAATAGTGTGACACTTGAAGAGATAAACAAGTATGCCATGACGGTGACGCTCAATGAAGATCATAGCGTAGAGATAGCGCCCTACGGAGATATCGAGGTAGAGCAGCTTGAAGATGCCGAGAGCAACTATTGGGAGTATAACGAGAAGGGTTGGCTGATGCTGTATATGAGTTACCGCTATAAGGATGAGGTGACATATAATGGAGTGACGGAGACGTGTTGGGTGACGATGACAGAGACCAATACGTTGAAGGAGACCATAGGTAAGTAAGAAAAGCAGGATGTGGTGCTCGGGGGAGCGTACTCCGGGCACCATGTCTTTGGGGGAGATAGGAGGGATAAGATTTATAAGATTTATAAGATTTATAAGAGGGATGAGGGAAGGCTTATAGAGAGGATGTTGATATTAACAATAATTAGGGGGATGAGTGTATGATTTTGTGCTTTTTTTGTCGGGCCTAAGTGCTAATTTTGTGGAAGAGATACGGAAATGCACATTACCTGACTTAAAAATAAAACACGATGAATGTAGAGGATAAAAACTATGAAATCGGCGAGTTGCGCCGAGGCGATAAATACTATAAATGGGTGGCGCGAATTGTTGCGATAGTCGTAATGGCTGTTGCGGCGATGAGCGTGGAGGCAGCGAAGCCCGCGGTAGGAAGGCCGGCGGGAGAAGCTGGCGTGAAGGCAGCGGTGGATGGGCATGATGCCGGCGGCGAGGGGGTTGTAGATTATGTAAATCCTTATATTGGGAATATAAGCCATATGCTGATGCCGACGTTGCCCACGGTGCATCTGCCGAACGGGATGATGAGGGTGTATCCGGTGAGGGGGTCGTATACCGAGAGCTTGATAAACGGGTTGCCGCTGATGGTGGTAAATCATAGGGAGTGCCAGGCGTTTAATCTATCGGCGTCGCAAAGCATAGATGAAGATAAAGGGTTGCCGTATACGATATTAACCGATTACGACAATGAGAAGATAACGCCGTATTACTATGCAACCGACATAGATAATCAGAATATACGGGCAGAGTATACGCCGGGACAGCATTCGGCGGTGTACAGGCTGACGCCCGATGAGAAAGCCGGCGCCATGACCGTAATAGTCAATGCGCGGAATGGGGAGATGAAAGTTGACGACCGCATAATTAGCGGATACCAATATAGCTGGGGAGGGATAAAAGTGTATATATATGCAGAGTTAAGCCGTAAGCCGCAGAGCGGAGGGATAGTTACGGGGGGCAAGATGACAGAGCGAAAGGCCGGTAGCGGCGATGACGCCTGCTGCGCGTTGCGTTTTGATGCCAAGAAGCCGTTGGAGATACGTTATGGGGTGTCGTATATCGACGAGTCCCAGGCGCGCGACAATATGATGCGCGAAGTGGGGCATGCGAGCTTCGAGGAAGTGAAGAGCGAAGCCAGAGCAGCGTGGAACGAGGCCCTTGGGAAGATAGAGGTAGAAGGTGGAAGCGAAGATGACAAGGAAGTGTTTTATACGGCGCTGTACCGGTGCTATGAGCGACCGGTAGACATTGCGGAGTATGGGCGTTATTTCAGTCCGGCCGACCGTAGAGTGTATGAAGGCGCGCATCATTATACCGACGATTGGTTGTGGGACACATACCGTGCTACCCATCCGTTGCGGATATTGCTATCGGAGAGCCAGGAGGCAGATATGCTAAATTCGCTGATAGATTTCGCGCGGAAGTCGGAGCATCAATGGTTGCCGACGTTTCCGGCAGTGAGCGGCGACTCGCATCGCATGAACTGCAACCATGGCGTAGCGGCGATAGCCGATGCGATGGTAAAAGGGGTGTCGGGAGTAGATTATGCAGCAGGCTACCGATATGGGAAGGCCGCGATAGAGGAAAAGACACTTGCGCCGTGGCGCAACGGGAAGGCCGGTTATCTGAATAAGTTTTACCGCGAGCATGGGTATATACCGGCGTTGCGTCCCGGCGAGCGCGAGACCCTTGACGAGGTAGACGGATGGGAGAAGCGTCAGGCGGTAGCAGTGACGTTGGGGACATCGTATGACGATTGGTGCTTGTCGGTGATAGCGTCGCGATTGGGGCTAAAAGAGGAGTCGGCCTACTATGCCGGCGAGTCACAGAATTATCGGAACTTGTATAACGCGTCGACAGGTTTTTTCCACCCCAAGGACAGTGCCGGGAACTTTATAGAGCCGTTTGACTACAAATTTTCGGGCGGGATAGGTGCACGCGACTATTATGACGAGAACAATGGGTGGACCTACCGATGGGACTGCCAGCACGACATAGCCGGGCTAATAGAGCTGATGGGCGGTAGAGAGAAATTCATAGCAAACCTTGACGCTACGTTCAACGAGTGGCTTGGGAAGAACAAGTATGAGTTTTATAGCGTGTTGCCCGATCAGACGGGGAACGTGGGTCAGTTCACCATGGGAAATGAGCCGTCGATGCATATACCGTATTTGTACAACTATGCCGGCGAGCCGTGGCGCACGCAGCGGAGGGTAAGGCAGCTGATACGACAGTGGTTTCGCGCTGATGTGATGGGCGTGCCCGGCGATGAGGATGGTGGCGGCTTGTCGTCGTTTGTGGTATTTTCGATGATGGGATTTTATCCAGTGACACCCGGGTCGGGGCAGTATGCGATAGGAACACCGTTTTTCAGCAAGGTGACTATTCATATGGAAAATGGGCGGAGCGTAGAGATATCAGCGCCTGGGGCGTCGGATGAGTGCAAATATATAGAGCGAGCGACGATAGATGGGCGCGAGCTGAAGGAGCCATGGTTCAGCCACGACGATATCAAGAAGGGCGCGCGGTTGCACTTCACGATGACCGGGAAAGCGGTAAGGAGATAGTGGATTGGGAACCAGGAACCGGGGATTGGAAGTAAATTAAAAAAGATAGAAAAGAGAGAGATATGATAGGAGAAAGAAGAATAATGGGAGTGATGGTGGCGATAATAGCTGCCGTGGGCAATGTGTTGGTGCCGGAGGTTATAGCGGCCGATGCCGATTACGAGGCGAGCATGGTAAGCTCGACGCCCGGAGCAGAGTGGATAGAAGGCGGCACCGTGGCAGTGGAGGCATTTGAAGGAGGGAAGGTGTATGACGTGGTAGTCACCGACTATGCCGCCCAGGAGATGCTTGGTTTTGGGGGCTGCTTCAACGAGTTGGGCGGCAAAGCGTTGTCGACGCTTAGCAAATCAGAGCGCGCCCGAGTGATGGAGGGGTTGTTTGACACAGAGAAAGGGCTTGGGCTGCGGGTGTGCCGTACGCCGGTAGGGGCGAATGACTTTGCCACCGAGTGGTACAGCTATGATGAGACAGCCGGCGACTTGGAGCTGCGCAAATTCAGCATCAAGCATGACAAGAAATACCTGATACCGTATATCAAGGCAGCGCAGAAGATAAATCCGGGGTTGAAGATATGGGCATCGCCGTGGAGCGCCCCGCTGTGGATGAAGCGAAACGGCCATTATGCCAATAAGGCCGATGCCATCAACAAGATGTTGCCGTCGCAGGAAGTTCCTACCGGGCAAGACCAGATGATACTTGAGCCGGAATATCTCACGGCGTATAGCAAATACCTGTCGAAGTATGTCGACGAATATAAGAAAGAGGGGATAGATATCTATATGCTACAATTCCAGAATGAGCCTTACACGTTCAATATATGGCCCAATTGCTCGTGGACCGAGGGGGCGATGAGCGAGTTTTTGGGGAAATACTTGGGGCCGCGGTTTGCGGTTGAGCATCCGGAAGTGGAATTATGGTTGGGGACAATGAATACCAATCGAATAGAAAACGTAGATAAGATACTTGGGGGCGACAACGTGGCACAGTATGTCAAGGGGATAGGCGTGCAGTGGGAAGGGAAAGATATAGTAAAGGTGTTGACCGAGCGTTATCCCGGGATGCCGATTATGCAGACCGAGAACGAGTGTGGCAACGGTAGCAACGATTGGCCGGCCGCCGAGCATACGTTTGGGTTGATGCGCAAGTACATAGGCGATGGAGCCGGGTTGTACATGTATTTCAACATGGTGCTTGGTGATGATTGCCGCAGCACGTGGGGTTGGAAGCAGAATGCCATGGTAGTGGCAGATAGCAAGACGAAGAGCGCGCGGTTTACGCCGGAATATTGGGTGATGAAGCATTTCAGCCATTATGTGAAGGAAGGCGCGCATAGGTTGGTCACTATGGGTAATGACCGCGACCTGTTGGCATTTGAGAATGCCGACGGCGGGCGGATAGTAGTGGTGTATAATCCCGAAGAGACAGAGCGGGAGATAAGCATCGCTATAGGGAAAGAAAAGGCGGTGAGGGCGACATTGCAGTCCAAGTCGTTTAATACGCTGATAATAAAATAAATAACCTGACATAAAAACATTATGATGAAGAAATATTTAGTAGCGATACCGATGCTGGCGCTAAGTGTGGCGGCGGCAGTGGCGCAAAAGGTGGAAATGTACAGCACAACTGAGGCGTCGCTATGGCAAGAGGTCAAGAATGTGAAATGGACTACCAAGGCACCCGAAGCGGGGAAGCCGGTGGTGACCTTGACCGACGAGCGAGCTCAGACCATCGACGGCATCGGCGGCACGTTCAACGAGATAGGTTGGGATATGCTCTGCTATCTCAGTGAGGACCAGCGTCAGCAGATACTCAACGACCTGTTCAGCGAGGAGGGCGCTAAGTTCAGCTATTGCCGTATGCCGATAGGCGCAAGCGATTACGGTATGAATTTCTATTCGCTCAACGATGTCGTGGATGACTTCGACATGGTGAATTTCTCGATAGCGCGCGACCGCCACATACTGTTGCGCTACATCAAGGAGGCTCAGAAAATCAATCCCGACCTGAAGATGTGGGCGTCGCCTTGGAGCCCTCCCGGCTGGATGAAGATAAACAGCAGCTATGCCAGCGGATATGACCGCAGCGAGCATAACCACAATGGTCTGACCCTTGACCGCCATATCGAGCTTCCATGCACCGGCTTCAAGATGCAGGAGGGCTATCTGAAAGCCTACGCCCTCTATCTCGCCAAATTCTGCAAGGCATACGAAGAGCAGGGTGTGCATATCGAGAACATCAACATACAGAACGAACCCTGTTCCAACCATATTTTCCCGAGCTGTCCGTGGCGTCCGGAGGATATGGCATATTTCGTAGGCCGTTTCCTCGGTCCTCGCTTCGAGCAGGACAGCATCGACACCGAAATCATATTCGGCACCATCAACCGCGACAATCCGGCATTCACTCGCACCGCCCTCAATGACCCCGAAGCCGCCAAGTATTTCAAAGGCGCCGGATTTCAGTGGGATGGTAAAGGTGCAATTCCGTATATCAGCAAGGAATATCCCCACCTGAAGATGATGCACACCGAGGCTGAATGTGGCAACGGTAGCAATGACTGGGGCGCCGCCGAGCACACATGGTGGCAGATAAGCCACTATCTCCGTAATGGGGCACGCAATTTCACATATTGGAATATGGTGCTCGACGACACCGGCACAAGTCCGTGGGGCTGGAAGCAGAATTCGCTTATCTCCGTCAATCCCAAGACTCTTGAGGTGGTTTATCACCCCGAATACTATCTTATGAAGCATCTTAGCCACTATGTCGAGCCGGGTGCGCAACGATTAGTGCTTGACAATGCCGATGATGACATTCTTGCATTTGTCAATCCCGATGGCAAGGGTGTGGTAATTGTGGCTAACTGTGCTGACAAATCCCGCCAAGTGGTTTTGAGACAGGGCAAGAAATATTTGACAGTAGTTTTACAACCAAAATCATTTAGTACGATATATTATTGATAATTATATAATTCCATGAAATTCAAGAAGTTGATAGCTGCCGGGCTGATATGTCTGGCAAGTAATACTCTTACCTATGGGCAGGAGCGCGAGGTGTACAAAGACCCCACAGCACCGATTCATCAACGCGTCATAGACCTGCTTTCGCGTCTAACGCTCGAGGAGAAAGTGTCGCTAATGACGCATAATTCACCGGGAATACCGCGGCTTGGCATCGACAAGCTCAATATAGGGAACGAGGCGTTGCACGGCGTAGTGCGTCCGGGAAAATTTACAGTGTTTCCACAAGCAATAGGCATGGCTGCAACATGGAATCCGACACTGATAAACAGGATGTCGACAGCCATATCCGACGAAGCCCGTGGGAAGTGGAATGCATTGGGGCTCGGCAAGTTGCAACACGACGGGTCAAGCGATTTGTTGACATTCTGGTCGCCGACCGTCAATATGGCACGCGACCCGCGATGGGGCCGTACGCCCGAGACCTATGGAGAAGATCCCTATCTTACAGGCTGTATCGGAACAGCATTTGTAAAAGGCTTGCAGGGAGAGCATCCTCGTTATATCAAAACGATAGCCACACCAAAGCATTTCGCTGCAAATAATGAAGAGCATAACCGAGCATCGTGCAATGCAGTGATATCGGAGCGCGATTTGAGGGAATATTATCTGCCGTCGTTTGAGCGTTGCATCAAGGAGGGTAAGGCACAATCAATTATGACCGCCTACAACGCTGTCAATGGAGTGCCGTGTACTGTCAACCATTATCTGATACAGAAAGTGCTTCGCGGAGACTGGGGCTTTCAGGGTTATGTGGTGACCGACTGCAGTGCGCCGGCATGGATGGTGACACAGCATAAGTTTGTACGTGACTATGAGACAGCCGCCGTGCTGATGATGAAAGCCGGCAACGACATAGAGTGTGCCGACAATGTGTATACCGAGCCGCTCATCAAGGCATATAAGGACTATAGAGTGAGTGATGCCGAGATTGATTCCGTGGCGTATCATATATTGCGCGGGCGTATGCTCTTAGGGCTGTTTGATGACCCGGAACTCAATCCCTATAATAGGATATCGCCTGACAAGGTAGGCTGTAAAGAGCATCAGGAGATAGCCCTTGAAGTGGCACGTCAGAGCCTCGTGCTTCTCAAGAATGAAAAGAACACTTTGCCAATCAATACCAAGAAGGTGAAGAAAATAGCTGTTGTGGGCTTGAATGCCGACCGTTGCGAATTTGGCGATTATAGCGGTACGCCGGTCAATGAGCCGGTGTCGGTGCTTCAGGGAATTAGAAATATAGTCGGCGACGAAGTTGAAATCATCCATGCGCCGTGGGTGTCGCTTGCCACCGGTTATGAGCCGATATCGAAGGACTTTTTCCCCAATGGGTTAAAGGCAGAGTATTACAGAAACGCCAATCTCGAAGGGGAGCCGGCTGTGGTACGTACTGATGAGGAGATATATTATGATCCGGCAAGTCAGCCGCCGGATCCGGCATGGTCGCAACCAATGTCGGTGAGATGGACCGGAGAGCTACGCCCGACAGTTAGCGGCGACTATGTCATATCTATGAAATCGGACGATGGTTGCCGAGTGTGGATAGACGGGAAGAAGCTGATAGACTCGTGGGTGAGCCGTCCGGCAACGAACGATGACGTCACCGTCAATCTCGAGGCGGGCAAGATATATGACCTGAAGGTGGAATATTTCGACGGTGGAGGCGATTGCTTTGCACGTATGTATTGGCGCGCCCCGATACTTGACAGCACTGACCGTATCGAACTGTATGGAGATGCCGGGAAGGCGGCAGCTGAGGCCGATATGACCATCGCGGTAATGGGTATCGACAAATCAATCGAGCGCGAGGGTCAGGACCGCTATACACTCGAACTCCCCGCCGACCAGCAGGAATTCGTAAAGGAAATATACAAAATCAATCCCAACACGGTGGTTGTGATGGTGGCCGGAAGCTCGCTCGCCATCAACTGGATGGACGAGAATATCCCCGCGATACTCTATGCGTGGTATCCCGGCGAGCAGGGGGGCAATGCAGTGGCCGAGGCGCTGTTCGGCAAATATAACCCCGGCGGAAGGTTGCCTCTTACGTTCTACCGCTCGATGGATGACCTGCCTGCATTCGACGACTATTCGCTCACCAACGGTCCGGGCCGCACCTACCAGTATTTCACAGGCAAGCCGTTGTATGAATTCGGATATGGACTGAGCTATACTAAGTTCAAATACAGTGACCTCAAGGTGGACACAACAGCCGATGGTGTTGACGTCAGCTTCAAGGTGCGCAACACCGGCAAGCGCGACGGCGACGAGGTAGCGCAGGTGTATGTGAAATATCCCGATACAGGCACGTATATGCCTATCAAGCAATTGCGCGGATTTGAGCGCATCAGCGTGCCACGCGGCAAGTCGGAGACCGTGAAGGTGAATATCCCGTATGCCGACCTTCGCTACTGGGACGAGAATACCGGCGGCTTCGTGACCCCGCAGGGACGTTACGAGATATACGTAGGCGCATCGTCCGACGATATCCGTCTCCGCGGCGAAGTGGAAGTGAAATAGTGATTGTAGCAAGTATATAACCATGAAAAAGAGATATGCTGTCGGTGCGGTGGCGCTGATGTTTGTCGGGATACGGGCCGACGCCAAATTATGGATTAACGAACTGATGCAGTCGAATATCGATTGTGTCTATACGGCCGGTGACTTTCCCGATTCATGGTTTGAGATTTACAATGACGGCGATGCCGCCGTCCGTCTTAACGGTTACCGCGTGGGCACGAGCGAAAATTTTGAGGAGGCGTATGTGCTGACCGGTTCGCTCGGTGTCGGCGCCAAAAACTATAATCTGATATATTGCGACAAGGTGGGGAGCGGATACCACACCGATTTCCGTATTGACAGCGGGAAGGGTAAGTTGTATCTGTTCAATCCGCAGGGGGAGGTTGTCGACTGTGTGTCATACCCCAAGATGCCGGCGCCCAATGTGGGTTACGGCCGCACGGAGGATGCCGGCGACAAGTGGGGGTATGAGCTGACACCAACGCCTCGCGCCGCCAATGGCGGGGGCGTCACGGCTACGGTGCTGCCCGAACCGGTGTTCTCGGTCAAGGGCAATGCGCGTTACAATGTGAAGCGGATAGAGGAGGTGACGGTAAGCATCCCCGAGGGGGTGGAATTGCCGGCGGACACGCGGCTATATGTGACGACCGACGGCTCCGAGCCGACGGCAGAGTCGGCAAGCTATGAGCGGGAGTTTAAAGTGAGCACGTCGCAGTCGATGGTGATACGTGCCAAACTTATGTCGGCGGAGGCAATATCGCCACGCGCCACGACACATTCCTACATCTACCATTCGCGCGAGGTGGATATTCCGATTATATCGCTTAACACCAATCAGGATTATTTCGATGACCCGGCTATAGGTCTATGGAACAATTTCGAGGAGAACTGGCGTCGGCCGGTCAATGTTGAGTATTTTCTTCCGTCGGGAGGGGAGAGTCCTATCAACCAGCTCGGAGAGTTGAGAATACATGGCGGATGGTCGAGAAACCATGTACAGAAGTCGCTTGCGGTGTATTCCAACAAGCGTTTCGGTACGAAGAAATACAGTTATCCGTTCTGGAGCGACAAGCCCGGAGTGAAGAAATCGAAATCATTCGTGCTGCGCAACGGCGGCAACTGTTTCGGCGAGGCGCGTATCAATGACTCGTTCGTGCAGACGCTGTTCGGCCGCAACTGCGACAATCTCGACTGGCAGGCCTACCGGCCCGTGATATGCTATATCAACGGCAAATACCGCGGTATATACGCGTTGCGCCAGCGCTCAAACGAGGATTATGTCGAGGATTGTTACGACGGGCTGGAGGATATCGACATGCTGGAGAACTGGGAGGAGCTGAAAGCTGGTACGACCGACAGTTTTGAGGCGCTGAAGCGTTTGTATGAAGGTAATCCTACCTACGAGGAGATGGCTGAAGCGATAGATGTGGAGAATTTCGCCAATCTGTATATTGCTAATGCATGGGCTACGAATACCGATTTTCCCGGCAACAATATCGTGATGTGGCGCCCGACAGCCGAAGGCGGCAAATGGCGCTGGATTATGAAGGACCTCGATTTCTTAGCGTCGAATCCTGCTGATTTCAACTATTTTGATTTCGTGCTGCACACCGGCGACTATACCTACGGCAATATCGGCGAGGGTAACGCGCATCATGCGGTGAAACTGTTCAAGGTGATGACGGCGATGGAGGAGTTCCGCGAGCCGTTCATCGACCGTTTCTTCGTGTATCTCGGCGATTTCCTGCGCCCGGCCTGCACGGCGGCGCTTATTGACGAGCAGCGCGACGAGCTTGCGCCGGAGTATCGCGCCCATCTTCTGTGCTACGGCAATCCTATAAGTTATGAGGGGTGGGTGCACCGCGTGGACAATCTGAAGCAGTGGTGCGCGCAGCGTACGGAGGTGATGCCCGGTATCATCTGCAGCTATTTCGGGCTCGGCTCGCCGGTGGCGGTGAGTGTGGACGGTGCACAGTCCGTAATCAGTATCAACGGTATCGAAGTTAAGGGTGATACGTTTGAGGGGAAGTGGCCTACGGGTCGCGGCATGACTGTCAGGAGCGACAATCCCGAAACGGGGTGGAAAGTGACGGTCACGGCTAAGACGGGGCGGAGGAATACGTATGAGGTGCAGTCGCCAGAATATACCGTCACGCCGAGTGGAAATGTGGAGAGCGTGCGCTTGGAGGCGTATCAGATGTCGGGTGTCGGTAATGTCACGGCCGACGAGAGCGCACGTGTCAGTGTGAATGTATGCGGCAAAATCATTGTGGTCGAGGCTGGCGATGTCATTGAATCGCTGACTTTGACCGATGTGGCCGGGCGGCGTGTGACGGCTACAGCTCCTATGACGGCGTCCGCGCAGTTGCAGGTAGGCGGTAGCGGGGTGTATGTCGTTGAGGCAGTGCTCGGCGACGGCTCGCGTACGGTCAGAAAAGTGATGGCGGGACGATGAGATGGCGCCGGATACATACTGTCGCGGCCTCGGCGCTCTGCATTATCGTATGCGGGGCGGCCGACGGTGCGGGAGGCAGGGCGCTGCAGTATGCCGACACGGTGATTGATGTGGGTGGCGTGAGCGCTCGGTCATATATGCATGAGTGTCGGTTTCGGGCGGTCAATGTGTCGGACAGTGCGGTGAGCATATACGGTGCGGCGTCATCGTGCGCATGTACCGTGCCGCAATATCCGCATGAGCCTGTCGAGCCGGGCGATACGGCGGAGGTGACTGTGGCGTTTGATGCGTCGGGGCAGCCTGCGGGGCCGTTTGTCAAGAAAATCAGGGTAATGGATACGTCGGCGCCGGGACGGCCTGTGACGCTGCGCATAGTGGGGAGGATAGAGTAGCGCGTTCCGCACGGGCGTATCTGTCAGCCGCGTTCGGCAAGGCGATAGGCTGTGGGAGGCATGCCCATTATTTTGGTGAAGAGGCGAGTGAAGTAGTAAGAGTCGTCAAATCCGAGCTTGGCGGATATTTGGTTGATGTTCATGTCGGTAGAGTCGAGCATTTGGCAGGCGGATTGCATCTTTATGAGGTTGAAGAAAGAGATAGGCGCATGGCCGACAGTGCGTTTGAAGATGGTAGAGAAATGGTTGGGCGTGTAGCCGGTGAAATCGGCGAGTTGGGCGAGAGTGATGTGCCGTTCGAGATTTTCCTTCATGAATTTAATGGCCGACATGCAAATAGAATCGGAGTCGGAGTGAGAAGCTTCGTCGGAGGAAGCGCCTGCGAGCCGGTATTGCCTGATGTAGCGAAGCGAGCCGAGGAAGTGGTGCAAGAGAGATAGCGCGTAATGAAGGTTTTCGATAGAGAAGCCGGCTTTCAGCGTGAAGAAAATTTCCTCGAAGATGGCGATACGGTCGGAAATTCGCGAGTTGCGAGCCGGTGTGATGATGTGAGGGGTGTGCATTCCGGCGGCATAATGAGGGGCGAGCGCGCCGTTGAAGTGAATCCAGTAGATAGTCCATGGGCATTCGTCGTCGGAGCCGTAGGCATGAGGGCGGTCGTTAGGAAGGATGAAGAATTGACCGTTGGAAACGTCGTAGCGAGTGTCGCCTATTCGGTACCATCCGCGCCCTTCGACGCAGTAAATTAAAATGAATTGACCGAGAGCCTCATTGCGTTCGCGGAAATGATGGCGAGCAGAGGGGTAGTAGCCGATGTCGGTGATGTGGAGCGCAGAGCCAAGAGGGTCGCGCTCCAGCATGTCGAGAATCATCTTGGGGATGACGATGGAGCGTTGACCGCGAAAACCTTCTTTTATGCGTATCATAGCGTAAGGTGGGGAAAAAGTGTTTTCAGATGGTAAATCAGGTATTAATGGTTAAAATAGCTGTTAGGTAACCGCTTTTTACAAAGATAATGAAAAAATTATCAAAATTGGAACGTGTTTGCAACATTATTAACATATGTTTTGATATATGAGCAATTGAGTTGCCCACTCAGAAAGGTACCTTTGCGTAGTAGCGAGGCAAAAAAGGAAAGAGATAACAGCCGCGCGAAAAAAAGAAAAAGAAAGGACAAATAAAAGAAGGATATTATGGCAACAGAAAAGACAAAGAAAAGGATATTGAAAGAAGCGAGCGACAGTAGGACGGCAAAGCTGAGTGCGTTGCAGTCGGCGATGAGCAAGATAGAGAAAGACTACGGTCGCGGAGCGATAATGCGTTTGGGCGACAATGCGGTAGAGCAAGTGGAGGTGATACCGACGGGGTCGGTGGGGCTTAATTATGCGTTGGGCGTAGGCGGTTATCCCAAGGGAAGGATAATAGAGATATTCGGGCCGGAGTCGTCGGGTAAGACCACGTTGGCCATACATGCGATAGCGCAGGTGCAACAACAGGGGGGCATAGCGGCGATAATAGATGCGGAGCATGCGTTCGACCGTTTTTATGCAGAGAAGTTGGGTGTGGATGTCAACGAGCTATTGTTGGCGCAGCCCGACACCGGGGAGCAGGCACTGGAGATAGTAGAGCAGTTGATAAGGTCGTCGGCGGTAGATTTGATTGTAGTAGACTCAGTGGCGGCTCTGACGCCGAAGAGCGAGATAGAGGGTGAAATGGGCGACCGGAATATGGGTTTGCAGGCGCGGTTGATGTCGCAGGCTATGCGCAAGCTGACCGGAGCGATATCGCGTACGAACACCACATGTATATTTATCAACCAGTTGCGAGCGAATATCGGGTCGATGTTCGGGCCTACGGAGACGACGACAGGCGGGAATGCGTTGAAATTTTATGCGTCGGTAAGGATAGATATACGTCCAGGAACGGCAGTGAAGGATGGCGATAACGTGTTGGGCCGTCATGTAAAGGTTAAGGTGGTGAAGAATAAGGTAGCTCCGCCATTCAAGAAATGCGAGTTCGACATAATGTTTGGCGAGGGGATATCGGCGTCGTATGAGATAATAGACATGGGAGTGGAGAATAATGTGATACAGAAGACAGGGTCGTGGTATCGCTATAAAGGGAGCAACATAGCGCAGGGGAGAGATGCGGCAAAGCGCGTGATAGATGAAAACAGTGATTTGGCTGCGGAGCTTGCCGGGGAGATAATGGCCGCGCTGGGATGTGGAGAAGCACGGGTTGAGGAGGAGCGAGAGGCCGGGGGAGGTGCGCTCGCCGATAGTGTAGAAGAAGAGATTGCCGAGGATGGGGCGTTTGTAGAAGATGAGGAGCTGGAGGCGATAACGCTTGAGGAGTTTTAGCGGGGGATAGGCGCGCCGGTGTGTGGTAAATCGGCGTCCTCCGGACACCACCGCGTGGGTGTAGGCTGATGACCCCGCACGCCGGTCGCTGCGCTCCCTCGGCGTACGGGGCTACTAATAATCGGCGTCCTTGGCGGACGCCCTCGCCGGGGGTCGGATGGGTGGATAAGACGTATAATTCTTATAATTCTTATAAGTCGGATGGGTGGAGGGGGAGTAAGGTGGCTGGGGTGGATAGGTGGATGGTGGTGGGTCAGATGAACGGGAGAGTGTCGCGCGAGGATTGCTCGATGCGTTTGTTGCGCCAGCATTTACGGCAAACGGCGATGTAGCGGTCGTCGCCGCCGATTTCGACTTGGTCGCCTTCTTCGACGAAGTCGCCGTTGGCGTCGATACGGGCGTTGATGATAGTTTTACGGCCGCAGGTGCAAGTGGATTTTATTTCGTCGATGGTGTCGGCGATTTCGAAGAGTCGCCGGGAGCCTTCGAAGAGGTGGGATTTGAAGTCGGTGCGAAGGCCGTAGCATATGACGTTGGAGCCGAAGTCGTCGACGATGCGCGAGAGTTGGTCGACTTGTTCGGCGGAAAGGAATTGTGCTTCGTCGATGAGGAACCAATCGATAACCGACATGGTTTTTTCGAACAGGTCGTGGGCAAAGGCGTAGAGGTCGGTGTCGTTGTAGATCCATTCGCATTTACGTTGTATGCCGATACGGGATTTGATGACGTTGTCTTTGTCGCGGGTGTCGATGACGGGTTTCATGCATATGTATTGCATGTTTCGTTCTTCGAAGTTGTAGGCAGTGGTAAGTAGCAGGGCCGTTTTGGCGGAGCCCATGGTGCCGTATCGGAAGTAAAGTTTGCCTTTGCGATTCATGGTCGGGGGGGTGAAGTGAAAAAGGAGATTTCTGAAAAAATTGAAGTCAAAGATACGTTTTTTAGCTACGATAGGCAAATTATTTGTGGAAAAGATATCAACAGCGGGGATAAAAAAGCGAGGGCTGAACGGAGGTGGGCCGATGCAAGGGGGGGGTGGGCCGTCTTTTGTGAGTGATACGTAATGCGGCAGTTTGGTAGCGTAAAGATGTCGTTAACGTATTTTTTATGGCGATTTGCAAGTATAAAAAGTATTTTTATTACTTTTGCATAGGTTTTCAAATATAAAGCTAAACGATGGAGAAATGTTTGGCATAGGTGGCGAGGGGTATATGAGATTGAATGTCGGAACGCAGCGTAAAGCGCTGGAAGAAGCCATGTTGCGGTTGCGTAGGGCAGTGGCGGGAATAGGCCGGTAGGGCAATATACCACATTTATGGTATTGCGCAGAGTGGCAAACGGCGATATCTTTGCATCAGAATAATCACAAAAACAAAAACATTATGTCACGTATTCACAGCAATCTTACATCCTTGATAGGCAATACGCCCCTACTTGAAGTAGGCAGGATAGCAGCATCGGAAGGTCTTAAAGCCAAAGTAATAGTAAAACTTGAGTATTTCAATCCGGGCGGAAGCGTCAAAGACCGAATCGCCTTGTCCATGATAGAGGCGGCAGAGAAGGATGGAGTGCTCAAGCCGGGAGCGACTATCATAGAGCCGACGAGCGGCAATACCGGAATAGGTCTTGCGTGGGTGTCGTCGGTAAAAGGATACCATCTAATACTTACCATGCCCGAGACGATGAGCGTGGAGCGCCAGAATTTGCTCAAGGCCCTCGGAGCTACCCTTGTGTTGACACCCGGAAGCGAAGGGATGAAAGGCGCAATACGTAGAGCTAACGAGATAAAGGAACAAACAGAAGGCGCAATAATACTTCAACAATTCGAGAACCCCGCCAACCCCGCTGTTCACGAGAGCACAACTGCCGAAGAGATATGGGCAGACACCGACGGGAAGGTCGACATCTTCGTGGCAGGAGTGGGAACTGGCGGTACGGTGAGCGGCACGGCTGCCGGACTCAAGAAGCACAATCCCAAAATCCAAGCTGTAGCAGTTGAGCCGGCAACGTCGCCCGTTCTCTCCGGAGGCAACCCTGGGCCGCACAAGATACAGGGCATCGGAGCCGGGTTCGTGCCCAAGAACTTCAATCGTGAAGCCATCGACAAGGTTGTCCAAGTGAAGGACAACGATGCCATACGCACCTCGCGCTTGCTTGCCCAGAAAGAGGGATTGCTTGTAGGCATCTCGTCGGGAGCATCGTTGTATGCGGCGTTGGAGCTTGCCAAGCAGCCCGAAAACGAAGGGAAGACCATAGTGGCATTGCTGCCCGACACGGGCGAACGCTATCTGTCGACAGTGCTCTATGCCTTCGCCGAATACCCAATAGAATGACATATATTCCATAAATGAAGCTGGTCCCTTTTGTCATATTTGATAATCAGGATATTACCCGCGTAGGCCTACGCGGGTATATCTCTTTGTTATATGCAGGCGCCAAAGTGAGCGAAGTGCACGTCAAGAAAAGCCTGTACGGGCAGTTGTCGGTTGACGAGCCCGCCGTGGTGGTGCTGGATTAACATATGACGATGCGAAGCGCACTGGGCTGCTTAATCAAAAAAACATGTTGGAAGAAATAAAGCAACGTATACTCACTGCCGTGGGCAACAACGTGGCAGAGGACCTTGCGCTCTTCGACAAAGCCTGCCACGACAATTAGGCGCGCATGATGGCTGGCGCCATTGCCTACCGTTGTTTCCCAGGCAGCGCAGAGCGCCGGGCATGCTACCCCGGCCTATCGTAGCTGTCGTAGCTGAGCGCGGTTTTTTGCACCTCGGAAAACTATGCTTATCTTTGCAGTCCTAAAAGTGACAGGACAATGGAAAGAGATAAGCTTGATTTCGGCAATGGCAAAATAAGCCGATTGTTTCGTGCCATGTTTTTCCCTACGCTGGTAGGGATGCTTTTCAACTCGTTGCTTAACCTGTGTGATGGCATGTTTGTGGGCCACGGGGTAGGTAGTAATGCTTTGGCAGCTATCAATATAGTGGCGCCGCTGTTTTTGGTGTGCACCGGCACCGGTCTGATGTTTGGCATCGGAGCGTCTGTGATAGGGAGCATACGCCTGTCGGAAGGTAACGTCAAGTCGGCGCGTATCATAATGACGCAGTCCTATATCGTGGGCACCGTGATATTCGGTGGTGTGATAGCATTGTCGCTGGTATTCACCAAGCCGGTGCTGTGGCTGCTTGGTTGTAGCCAAGTGCTTGAGCCATTGGCCACCGACTATCTGCTATGGCTCTTGCCGGGCTTGATGTTCCTGTATCTGCAATGCGTGGGCATGATGCTGATACGCTTGGACGGAGCGCCAAAATTTGCCATGGCGATACAGATAGTAGCAGCGTTGCTCAATATATTTCTCGACTGGCTGATGGTGTATCCCATGGATATGGGCATCAAAGGCGCGTCTATGGCGACGTCGATATCGTGCATAGTGGGAGGGCTGATGGTGCTCGGCTACTTCCTTTTCTTTGCGAAGACGCTCCGGTTTTATCGGCTTAGGATGTCGATGAAGTCGATGCTTCTGACCTTGCGCAACACGGTTTACATGATTAAAATCGGCATGGCTACTCTCATTGCCGAATTGGCGATAGGGGTGATGATGGTGGCAGGTAACTATGTGTTTATGCGGGCTTTGGGAGAGTCGGGGGTGGCGGCTTTTAGCGTGGGGTGCTACCTGTTTCCCTTGATATTTTCCATAAGCAATGCTGTGGCGCAGGCGGCGCAGCCAATTATCAGCTACAACTATGGGGCGGGTCACCATCAACGTGTAAGCCAGGCCAAGCGCGTGGCCGTCATCGCCGGGGCGATATGCGGCGCTGTTATCACCGTCGTGATGTGGATAGGTGCGCCACTGCTCACCGGTATTTTTCTCGAGAGCAGTGAGCCGGCCTATTTGCTTGCTGTCGGCGGATTGCCCTTGCTTGGCCTGTGTGCCATCTTTTTCGCGCTAAATATCACCTTTATAGGGCATTATCAGAGTTGCGAGCGGTCGTTGCGTTCGATTGTGTTTATGCTGTTGCGCGGCATTATCTTCGTGGTGCCCGGATTCTTCCTCCTGCCGCAGTTGCTGGGCACGGCAGGCCTGTGGCTCGCCATCCCCGTGTCGGAACTCCTCACCTTGCTTGCCATCGCCATTTTCCGATTGGCACTAACCGGTATCGACATCACCTAACAAGAGGGGATTATGCACTACTCGGTGCTATCATGGAACAGAACGGCTTTGATACAGAATTTCTGAAGTGCAGGCTTAATGGCACTACTAATCTTCAAAATGTTATGTTTTTTTGTACTTGTATTCGTAGACTTTGCGATATTGGATACAAAATATAAGCAAAAAATGGATTCCTGGGTCAATGTAAAAAGTAGGTTGTTAAAATATGGGCAAAGTACCCATTGTGCAATTCAACCGGTATTTGCAGCTGAGGCTGATTTTGTTCTACATAACCATCCGAAACGTGACGGATGTGCAAAAGGTGCGATAGTGAATTGTTAGATAAAGTTAAAGCCCGCTGAAAATTCAGCGGGCTTGGCGGAGAGAGAGGGATTCGAACCCCCGGAGGTGTTACCCTCAACGGTTTTCAAGACCGCCGCAATCGACCACTCTGCCATCTCTCCTTGTGATATGTGCTTGCCCTTGTTTCGCAGGGGCGTTGCAATGTAGGTTTTGCTTCGCAACCGCTGTTGCTGTCTCCATTGCGAGTGCAAATTTACGGCTAATTTTTTTATTTTCCAAATTATTGCCCGGGTTTTATGAAAAATTTCCGTACGCTGCTCTCAACGCTGCTCTCTTCTGGCAGGCGCATAATTGGCGATTTGACGGAAGAAAACATTCTTTCGACAGTCGAATTTCAACTTTTTGCGCTACTCTCAAGCCTGCACTCTCAGCTACTCTCAAGCCGGTCCTTTGCGCTGCTCTCAAAAATGGTATGTGAAAAATACGTCCGTGGACGTTAGGCAAGTGGATATTCGCGGTTCATGTATTTGCGCGGGCGTCGGGGGCGATTTCGGGCAAATGAGATGGCTTCCCGGACCCGTTGGCACGATATTCCTATTATTTTACCTTGGTGTGCTATTTTTTATGGGCGTATTGCGCTACTTTTGTGAAGTAATAACAAACCTAATTCCATAAATTCATGAAGACGTATTTATCATTGTTGTTTTGTGCGGTAGTGGTCATGTTCGGGATGCCGTGCCATGGCGAGTCGGTGCCCGACTATATGTCGTGCCGCGGAGAGAAATTCAATAATGACTGGCGTTTCCATCTTGGAGATGTCGAAGGGGCGCAATCCGTAGCGTTTGACGATGCCCAATGGCGTAGCCTCAATTTGCCCCATGATTGGGCTATTGAAGGCGATTTCAGCGAGGACAACCCTGCCGGCATTGGCGGCGGGGCGCTTCCCGGAGGGATAGGGTGGTATCGTAAAAATTTCAAGGTGGAACATATCTCGTCGACGGAGCATGTATTCATCGATTTCGACGGTGTGTATATGAATTCCACTGTATATATTAATGGCCGGTATGCCGGTTGCCGCCCCTACGGGTTCGCGTCGTTCAGCATCGACGCCACCGATCTACTGCATGATGGCGACAACGTGATAGCCGTAAAGGTCGACAATGCCGACCAGCCCAACTCGCGTTGGTACTCCGGATGCGGCATCTACCGTAATGTGTGGCTGCGTCGTGAAAGCGCCGTGTACATACCCAAAGATGGCACCTACATAACCACATCGGGCCGCAACGTCAATGCTCAGATAACATTGCGTAATGGCACTGGCGATGACCGTGAAATCAAAGTCATCACCACCCTGCGCGATGGCAAGGGGAAGAAAGTGGCATCAAAGAAGATTTCGCTCGCCATAGCCGCCCATAGCGACACCGTTGTGGACCAAACGCTTTCGGTAAAATCGCCGTCGCTTTGGAGCCCGAAATCGCCCGTGCTCTATAGCGTGGTTACCGAAGTGACTGATAGCCGCGGCACGCTGATAGACAGCGAAGTCACCCGCACCGGTTTCCGCTCTTTCCGCTTCGATGCTGCGAAAGGCTTCTCGCTTAATGGCGAATCGATGAAGCTCAACGGCGTGTGCCTTCACCACGATGCCGGCGCGCTCGGTGCCGTGGTCAACCGTGCTGCAATCGTTCGACAGCTGTCGATGCTTAAAGCCATGGGGTGCAATGCCATACGCACCTCCCACAATCCTCCGGCGCCCGAGCTCCTCGACCTCTGCGACGAGATGGGTTTCATGGTCATGGACGAGGCCTTCGACATGTGGCGCAAGCGCAAGACCACCTACGACTATGCCCGCTTCTTCAACGAATGGCACGAGCGCGACCTTGACGAGTTCGTGCGTCGCGACCGCAATCATCCCTCCGTCATAGTGTGGAGCATAGGCAACGAGGTGCTTGAGCAGTGGAACGATGCCAATGCCGACACGCTCTCGCTCGCCGAAGCCAACCTGATACTCAATTTCGGGCACTCCCCCGAGCAACTTGCCGCCGCCGATGGCAACCTTTCGGTCAACTCCCTCCTCACTAAGAAACTTGCCGACCGCGTTCGTGCGCTCGACCCCACCAGGCCGGTGACTGCCGGGTGCAATGAAGCCGACCCCGGCAACCATCTCTTCCGCTCCGGCGCCCTCGACATCATCGGGTTCAACTATCATGACAGCTGGTTTGCCGGTGTCCCCCAAAATTTCCCCGGGAAGCCTTTTGTCATTACTGAAAGCGTGTCGGGACTTATGACGCGCGGATTCTACATGATGCCGTCCGACCATTTCTACATTTGGCCCGACAGCTGGGACCGTCCTTTCTACCACGCCTCCATGTCGTGCTCCTCCTACGACAACTGCTATGTGCCCTGGGGCAACTACCACGAGGGCACCATGAAGCATGTGCGCGACAACGACTTCATCTCCGGGCAATTCGTGTGGACCGGCTTCGACTACCTCGGCGAACCGACGCCCTACCAGTGGCCCGCACGCAGCAGCTACTTCGGCATCATCGACCTTGCCGGCTTCCCTAAGGATATCTACTACCTCTATCAGAGCGAGTGGCAGAACGATGTCGACGTGCTCCACCTCTTCCCGCACTGGAATTGGACCGAAGGCACCGATGTTGACGTCTGGGCTTACTATAATAATGCCGACGAAGTAGAATTGTATCTCAACGGCAAGTCGATGGGCATCCAAGCCAAGTCGGCCGACAGGTTGCACGCTCAGTGGCGCGTGCCGTTCGCCCCTGGCACGCTCACTGCCGTGTCGCGCCGCAATGGTGTCGAAGTGTCGCGCGACACTGTCACTACGGCCGGCGAACCGGTTGGCCTACGGCTTACCCCCGACCGCTCCGTCATCGCTGCCGATGGCACCGACCTTTGTTTCATCACCGTTGAGGTAGTCGACGCCAACGGCACTGTGTGCCCCCTTGCCGACAACGATATCACATTCCATGTCGAAGGCTCGGGCTTCAATGCCGGTGTGGACAACGGTTGCCAATACTCGCTTCAACGGTTCAAGGCCGACCACCGCAACGCTTTCTACGGCAAAGCCTTGCTTATTGTGCAGAACGATGGCACAGCCGGCAACATATCGGTCACTGCTTCCTCCTCAGGCCTTCGATCGGCATCCGTGTCGCTGATTTCGAAATGACCAAAGATGGCATTTTGATGCGATAAGAGGTTGCCTTTGCCCATATTTCTCGACCGGCTTTTTTCGTTGGCCCAAAAAATCTTGTGGCACGCTCTTAAACCTTTCCGCAATTATATCGTCATATTTATATGAGAAAACTGTTATTCATATTGATATTTGCGGCGAGTCTAAGCCTGCAATGCGTTGCCCAAGTTGCTGCCGGCGAGTCGATTAACTATCGCGTAATGTACAAGTGGGGCCTTGTGAACAAGAAAGCGGGAATGGTCAATCTGTCCACGCATCGCTCGGGTGCCGCTACCATCGACGCCAAGCTCGTAGCCCGTTCCGAAAAATGGGCCGATGCTTTCTACGCTGTTCGCGACACTCTCCTCGGCTCCATGAACATCTCCACCCTTGAGCCCTCCTACTATGAGAAAATCTCCCACGAAGGGGGCGAATACAAACGCGACCTCATTACTTACACCCGTTCGGGCAACCATGTCTCCGCCAATTGCCAGCGTTGGAAACAAAAATCGAAGAAAGACGAAATCACCTATTCCGAAAAGCATCTTGAAGCTGAAGGCCTTACGCTCGACATGCTCAGCTCTTTCTACTTCATGCGCTCGCTTGATTACCGCGCTATGAAACCAGGCAAAAGGACCGAACTCACCGTATTCTCTGGCAAACGTAAAGAGCAGCTCACCATCACCTATCAAGGCGTCGAGAATGTCAAAATCGGCGATACCGAATACTCTTCCTACAAAATCTCCTTCACCTTTACCGGCGAAGGGGGCAAAAAGACATCCGACGATATGGAAGCATGGATATCGACCGACTCCAATCGCATCCCGCTCAAACTTGAGGGCAAACTGCCCGTAGGCAAAGTGCAATGTTTCTACGTTAAATAACCCACGTCACACTGCGCCCCTGATATAATCACCTGGGGCCGATACTGCGCCATCCCCCGCCCCCGGTTCCCGGTTCCTAAAAAATTGTATTATTTTTTTTGTGGTATTATACTTTTTTATACTTTTGTGATATTAACCAATTAATACCTTATCGCATTGAATACTTACTACTTTATTACACCGCAAGGCAAGCAAGCCGGTCCGGTGCCTGCCGAACAACTTAAAAGTTATGGCGTGACTCGCAAAACTTTCGTGTGGTGCGAGGGAATGAAAGATTGGACGGAGGCTGAGAATGTGCCCGAATTGCAAGGTATCATAGAGCAGATACCACCGCAAATCAACACCATGAATGTGCCGCCACAAAATCCTCTTTATTCCGGAGCTTCGCAGAACAGTCAGTTCATGCCCGAAAAGCCCGATACTTACTTGGTATGGGCGATTCTCACCACTATCCTTTGCTGCCTTCCTTTCGGTATTGTGTCGATAGTGTATGCTGCTAAAGTCGACACCCTCTACTATGCCGAACGCTATGTCGAAGCTCAAGATGCCTCTCGCAAGGCTAAAAACTGGGCTATCGCTTCTGCTGCCACCGGTATTGCTGTGGCGATTATATATATCATCGTCATACTTGCCGCAGCCGGTAGCCACAGTAGGTTTTTCTATTAAGAATGTCATTTTTGCGTCAGCACAAGGCGGTGGTTGTCATCACCGTGATTTTCGTTGCCGTATTGGCGTTGATGTATTTCGTCGATCCTGGCACTTCGCGGTTGTCCTACAAATGCCCATTCAAGTTGCTTACCGGGCTTGATTGCCCCGGTTGTGGCGGTCAACGTGCTGTCCATGCTTTCCTCCATGGCGACTTCATAGCGGGGTTGCGGTATAATCCGTTTCTCATCGTAGGGTTGATCTACCTCGCTCTCGCCTTGATTGCGCAATATATACGCCGCCCCTGGGCCGAATACGTCCGCCGCAAATTTGTCACCGTGCGCGTGGCCTACATCTACATCGCCTTGATGATTGTGTGGTGGGTGGGGCGCAATTTGATTTAATAGCTCAGTATATACAATTGATGCGGAGAAGACCAATCATCTTCCCCGCATCAATTATTGTATGCGCCATGTTATCCTCTGGGCACCGATGCCGCTATGAGCACTGCATTGCCGGTGATGGTCACCGAACGTGCCGATGCCGCTACCAGCACCGTCTGCCCGCGCGACATATTGCAGGCCGCCTCGCGGTCGACATCGACTATGCAATGCCCGCCGATGCACATCAGCACCACGAACGACTCGCTCGTGTGATGAAGCGACAATTGCCCGTCTACTACTACTTTCTGCACATCAAAGTATTGGCACCCCACCAAAGGCACTTCCCCTTTGGCGTCGCGGTCGTAGTCGGTGACGTAGTTGTCGTACACTTTATAGTCAATGGCATCGACGGCCTCTTCGACATGGAGCTGACGGGGCTTGCCGTCGAGCCCGCGACGGTCATAGTCGTATACGCGGTAGGTGATGTCCGACGTCTGCTGTATCTCGGCTATGAGGTTGCCTCCGCCTATGGCATGTATGCGCCCCGCCGGCAGGAAAAATACGTCGCCGGGGTGCGACTTATGGTTGGCAAGCACTTCGGTGATGCTGTTGTCGGCTACTCGCCGGCGGTATTCGTCGGGCGTTATCGCTTGCGACAGCCCGGATATGATATTGGCATCGAGGTCGGCATCTATCACATACCACATCTCCGTTTTGCCCGGGCTATTGTGGCGGCGTCGGGCAAGATTGTCGTCGGGGTGCACCTGCACCGATAAGTTGTCCCTCGCGTCAATAATCTTGATGAGCAGCGGGAACATGTTGCCAAATCGCTTGTACACGTCCTCGCCTACGATGTCGGCGCCATATTTCTCAATGAGTTCGGTGATGTTAAGCCCTTCATCCTCGCCGCTCTCGACGATTGACTCGTGGCCCGGCACTCCCGATATTTCCCAGCTTTCGCCTATGTTGCACTGGTCGGTGTCGATGCCTTTGAATTGCTTTATCTTATCGCCTCCCCACACCACGGTTTTCAGGTAAGGCTTGAATGTGAATATCTTGTTCATAATTGATTGCTTGGATAATGGTTATTGTTTTCCATCCAACGATGCTAAGGCAAACACGTAGGCGCCTATTGAGATAGCCTCGCTTGCCCCCAGGCGCGATATCGCCACGCCTGTTCGCTTCACGGGATCGTAGATCACGGTGTCGTCGGTGCCGTGCACTTTGAGCGGGCGGCCGTTGCCATGCGCAAAGTCGCGGAACTCATTTTCATTGTCCAAGTCGTATACGTTCATCTGCACGCGGTTCACCTTGTCGCCGCCGAGGGTGCGTATCGACGACCGCATCTTCTCGAGCAATGCGGGCATGATATGGCGGGCGGCGCCGGTGAGCCCGCCGCCTATCACCACGAGGGAGTCGGTGAGCGTGACTGCTGTTGCCATGGCGTCGCCGGCTGCCGTGCCAAACCGCCGGAATGCCTCACGCGCGGCTTCTTGGTCGCCTTGGCGAGTGCCGTCGGCTATCTCGCATATTTCCTTTGGCGACAACCCGTGGCCGGTGTCGCCGGTGAGCTCTCCGTACACACGCTTGATGGCGCGTATCGCCACGCTCTCTTCCACTATTATGCCGTTGTCAAATGGGTCGGGCAGGCAGAATGTCTCGATGCACGAGTTATTGCCACGGTTGAGGCGACCGTCGATTACCGACCCTATCCCGAAACCGGTGCCAAACGTGTAGCCCAGCAGGTTGGTGTATTTCTTGGTGCCTCCCAAGGCGGCTATCCGCGCATTGACTTCGGGTAGCAAGCCTTCGGTGGCTTCGCCCAATGCGAAGAGGTCGCCATCATTGTTGATATATACCGGGATGCCGAAACGGCGGCGCAATATCTCGCCCAAGGCTACGCCGTCGCGAAACGATGGGAAGTTGGGCAGATAGCCCCCGATGATGCCGGCCGCATAGTCGGCCGGGCCCGGAAATGCAAAACTTATTGCCACTGGCAACTGCTCCAACGAGGCTATCACTTCCTCAAAACCTGATATCAACGTGGCGATACACAGGTCTAAGTCGTGGGCATTGGATGGCTTCGTTATAGGGTCTACTATAAATTGGTTGCCTCGCATGGCGCCGAATACGAAGTTAGTACCCCCGGCGTCGAGGGTAATGACGATACGTTGGTCTGTCTGATACATGGTATGTTATGGTTTGTTTGGTGTAATTTTCTACTGTTTGGACTTCTGTAGCGTGGATTATTCTTTTTCCGTCTCACAAAGATATAAAAAAATCACATTCACCGCAACATCCTCCCATCAATTACACAATTATCACAATGCCGCGCTATGCGCAATAGGGCGCAGTAGCGCAGTAGGGCAGTGGTGGTCTGCGCTTGTGATGGCTGGTGGTGATCCGTTCGCGAAGAATTGTGGTCGACGCCCCCACTGCCTTACAAATCAAGGGTGAGCTGCGTGTCGAGCAACCGAAACGTCATGCGGTGGTAGGGCGATGGACCGTATTGCGCTATGGCGTCGCGATGCGCCCGTGTCGGATACCCCTTGTTCTCGTCCCAATGATACATGGGATACTGCTCATGCAACTTCATCATAGCCTCGTCGCGCCATGTCTTGGCAAGCACCGACGCGGCGGCTATGTTGGCATACAGCCCGTCACCCTTTACAAATGTGCGATACGGTATGTCGCCGTACGGCTTAAATCGGTTGCCGTCAACGATTATCGCCCCCGGACGCACTTTCAGCGCGTCAAGCGCACGATGCATCGCAAGTATCGATGCGTTGAGTATGTTCATGCGGTCGATCTCCGCGGCAGTGACTATCCCTACGCCCCATGCCACGGCCTCCTGCTCGATGACAGGACGTAGTTGGTCGCGCTGCCGCTCGGTCAGCTGCTTGGAATCGTTCAATAGTGCATGGCTGAAGTCGTCGGGTAGTATTACCGCCGCGGCATATACGTCGCCGGCAAGACATCCGCGCCCTGCCTCGTCGCATCCAGCCTCGCCGATTCCCGGTGTGTGGCATATTGCAAGTGGTGCTTTTAGCTTCATTTCTTTCTTAATTTGCTTTGGATGACGGTTTTAAATAGGTACAAAAAAAATTATCCGTCATCCCGACGAATAATCTTCTTTAACCTTAAATCTAATACCATGAAAAACACATTGCAAATATAAATACTTTTATGTTATAAAACATAATTTTTGGACAAAAAATCGCAAGTTTAACATTAATTTAACATTATCCTTGCTTTTTGCCGCTTTTTTGCCCATATTTATGGCAAAAGTGAGAGGCGGCGCCATGCCGTCTCTCGCTTTTTTACCTTTTGCAATCTGTCCGCTTAAAATTGACCCATAGGCCGAATTTCATCTATCTAATATTAGAACTGTTATAGAATTCATTACAAATATTCTAGAAATCATGGAGACTACAAAATCTTAAGGCGTTAAAAATATTAGATATTTTGTTGGAATAGAATTATTAAGCTATCTTTGTGCCGAGATTTAAATAAATGTGCCTATGTAGAATTACGGACTAAAGACATATAAATAAAAGCGTTAGCTGTTATTCTTGTTCTTGAAAATCGCCAATTAGAAAGAACTACCAAGAGTAAAAGTTGATGCTCACGGTTATACCGTGGGCTTTTACTCGTATATGGTAGTTAGGTGTTTGGCGATACCTCAAGAACGTAGACGAAGCAAAAAGTCCACGTTTTTTATTTGTCTATACCATGTATCGGACTTACTAAAGATATCCACCTCTAATTAGAGTAACAAATATCAGATTACCTATCAATAAATTAAATAAGTTATGAAAAAGTATCTTTATCTTTTAGTCGTTGCACTCTTTGCAACAATGCCACTCTTGCTTACAAGTTGTAACAATCAAACAAAAACTGACTCGTCAACTTCAGTTGATAACAACTCTCCTATTTATAAACTTTTTCAATCCGAACAATCCTTAAGAGATGGTCTAATTGGGAAAGAGTTCGTGTCTTCAGATAAAAGATGTATTATAGATTTTCGTAGAGATACTAGACACAAGATATTTATAAAAGAAAACATAAATGATGATTGGACACAATTTGATGGGGAAAAATATGGAATTACCTACAATAGCAATGACGAGCTTTGTATAGAATTTTACCACCTTGATCAAAATAGCGGAGATGAAGTTGCGACAGGTATCTTTACTCCATCAGATTTTACCCTTACATACTACCCTGGAAAGTCTTTCAAATTCAATGATTTTAAAATCATCACGCATGATGAAGCTAGTACTATATATTACATGGGGCGAAAGATATAGGGCAGAAAGGGAAGTTGAAAATGTCGGTTGAATTGTTAAAAATATCTCTGGCTCACAGAATGGGTGGGGCGAAGTGACCATGTCGGAGACATGACCCAGCCATCCACCATCAGATCGGTAAAACCGCGGCTCTAACACATAGGTAGGCACGCGGTTTTGCCGCTTTCCGATTGATGAGCTATCGTTGTGCATAATGGGTGCGTTGCCCATATTTTAACAACCGTTTTTTTACATTGACCCGTAAAAAATAAACGAATTTTATAGTATTTATAGAAAAAGAGACTGCCCAAAACTTGTTAGACAGTCTCTTTTTACTTATTGCAATCTGTTCGATTAAAACTTGATGGCGGCTCCCACCAATCCGTGTACGCCTTGCTGCTCAAGCATGTTGTACATGTAAGCCCTACGTCCAAGTATATTTTCCACTTGGGCAAACGCCGATACCCAATCGTTGAAACGGTATGTGGCTCCGATATTGAGCGACGACGCATTGCGCAGGTCGTATTTCTGCGGTTCGGCTCCCTCGGCTATCCCCCAATGGCTGTATATCGACCTGCCGGCTCGCCAGTCTATCGATGCTTCCACGGTAAGCGGCGCTATCGGCGTCACCTCCACATTGGCTTCCACCACGTGGCGCGCACGGTCGGCATTCAAGTAGTAGCTATGGCGATAACTGCCCGGTGCTCCGGTATATTTCACCGATGCGGCTATGTTCTTGTTGTATTTCCATGCCAACTTTGCTCCATAGTGCAACGCTTTCAGGTCCACTCCGGTGAACATATTGCCGTAGATTGCGCGGTCAGCTGCCGTTTCCACTCCGGGGGCTCCCGTTATCTCGGCCACATCGGGCATCAACCAGTCGTTGGCTATTGTATATCCGCCAAACAGTTCCACCGACGCGCCGTAGAACGGTCCTACGGTCACCGCAAGATTGGCTGTCAACGGCACTTCGGAGAATTTAAAGCTCTGCGCTACCGACATGTACGGGTTGATGCTGTGCAGCGCCGACAGCTTGTTGATATGCTCGCCGCCTCCTATCGCCAAGGTGGCCGCGAAGGTCGATGCCGGGCGCACGTTGAATTTCACATCGGGAGCCACGTGAAATGTCTTGCCCGTATTGGTCGTTAGCTGCACCTTCGCGCCTATCGACGTGGAAAATGCTCCGGCGCTGTAACGGTAGCTCGGCGCAAAGGTGATGAGACCCATGGTCTCGCCATCGCCGGGCATCAGCACTGGGGCGGTCAAGCCTCCTGCGGGCATGTTTAGTATGGTGTTATATCGGCTGTCGTGCACGAAACTTACACCCACATGGGCATTTAACGATGACTGCTCGCTCAGAAAATAGGCCGCGCCTCCACTTACTTTCACAATATTTTGACCTACACCTGCTATTTTGTCGAGTCCGGCGGCAAATCCTACCTCTTCACCCGATAATCCGAAATGGTTGAACCCGGCGGTCACGTAGTATGCCATAGCTTTGGCGCGTGCCGACCATGCGGCGTTGATGTCAAATTCCGTGGCGTGGTGGTTGTCGTCTGTCATCTCCCACGGCCGGTTGTAGGCGTAGTAGCTGAAGTCGGCGGAGATGTTGAGCCGTCGTGACCCGCCAAACAGGTGGGCGAAGTCGGCGCCTATGGTCACTTTGTTGCGGTTTAGGCTCTCGTCGTACTGGTCTTTGTAGCTGCTGCCGTCAAACTGTGTCCACGCATTCAGCGACGTGCGGCTGTCGGATATGATGGCATAGCCGGCCGAAATGCCTAAATTGTAGGCCGGGAAATAGCCCAACGACGCATATCCCCGATAGGGCGTCAACGTGTAAGCCGGCGACCCTTCGGCGGGCTCCAACGTGGTCAGCATGCCGGGCACTCGCGTGGCTGCCGTGGTGTCGAAAAATGGCAATCGCGATGTCGGCACCTGTGGCTGTATCAGCGTCGGATAACTGCTGATACGTGATGCGTCGGGCAACGTCGCCTCTACTTCGCGTTCTATCACAATCTCTTTAGTGAGCGTCTGTGCCGTCATGCCCGTCCCTGTGAGCGCGGCGGCGAGGAGTATGGTTTGTAGTTTCATTGCTGTGTCCTATTTTTTGTTGTTGAGGCGGTCGTCTATCATTTTGAATATGTCGGTCTCGTTGCCGGGATAGTTGTCGCGCAGGCTTATCAGATACTGGTCGGCCTCAAATGTGTTCCCTTCTGCTCGGTTGATGTCGGATATGAGGATAAATCCACGGGCCAACCAATAGTTGTGGGGCGTGTCGGAGTCTATCAGCTTCTCTGCCGATTGGCGCGACGCCTTTAGGTCGTTGCCGTCATATTGAGCCTGGGCTATTCTGTATTGTGCCTTCGTGCCGTAGATGTCGTTGAGGTCGACGGCCAGGGTGCTCCATTCCGCTATCGCTTTGTCGGTGTCGCCGGTGTTGTAGAGCGCATCGGCGTAGGTGTAGGTGGCCTCGGCTCGTTGCTCGCTCGTGGGGGTCGACGACGTGGTGATGGCGGTGGCTGCCTCGATGACTTTGTCGTACTTGCCCAAGTCGCGCGCCGTGCGCATCACTCCTATTTGTGCATCGTTGAGCAGCTCGGTGCTCGACGATATCGTCAACAGCTGCTCGTAGGCGGCAAGCGCAAGCTCTCCTTTGCCCTGCGATGCAAGGGCTTCTGCCTTGCTTTTGAGCGCGGCGGGGGCCATGGCGTTCTCGGGATAGTTGCTTATCAGCTCGTCGGCATAGGCTATCGTGGCGTCGTTGTCGCCGGCTGTAGCACTTGCCGACACTGCGTAGCCCAATGCCGTGGCTCGCGATGCCCCTTGTGGGTAACGTGCCAAGTAATCGGTTATCTTCCCGGTAAGCCCTTTGTTGAGGTACTCTCGCTCGGCGGCAACGAAGGCGGCATTCTCCACGTCGTCGGCATCTACGGGCATCGCCCCGGGCACGGAGTTGATATATGCCACATACTCGTCAAGCTGCCCGTCGCCGGCCATGATCTGCTTCAGGTTTTCCGACGCTTGGCGCGATTCTTCCGATGTCGGCGCGCTCTTTATGAGCTGCTTGTAGGTGGCTATGGCCTGCTGCTTATTCCCTTCGTTGAGATAAGCGAGCGCCAACAGGAGGTTGGCCTGGCGGCCGTAGCTGTTGTTGGAATATCGCGACGCGGCCATCGAATACGCTTCTATCGACCGGTCGGAGTTGCCCAGCTGTGCATAGCTCTCGCCAAGGTCGAGATAAGCCTGCGCTGTCATGCTCGACTTAGGAAATTCCTTGAAAAACTGCTGCAACAGTTCCACTTTCTTGCCGTAATCGCCGCTGTAGCCTATCATGCGTGCGCGCGACAGCAAGGCGTAGTCGCCGGTCTCCGGATTGGCCTTGTAGGCCTCGGCATACGTCGTGGCGGCCTTGCCAAATTCTTTCTGTATGTAATAATGGTCGGCTATCCTCTGCAGGGCGTCGGCTTTGTGCATCGCTGTCGGCTCGGGCTGCGATGATATGAAGTCGTTGAAACATTTGCTGGCATTCTCGGTGTCGCCCTGGCGGTAGTAGCTGTATCCCAAGCCATATAATGCGTTCTGCCGGTTGCTCGCTGTCAATCTGTTGCCGCTCAGCGCGTTGCTGTACGATTTCTGCGCCTTGCTATATTCGCCTCCGGCATAATATGCCTCGCCAAGCCATAGCTCTGACTCGGCAGCCGTTTTCGCGTCATAAGCCTTGAGCTTCACTGCCTCGCTCAAGTGCTTGATGGCTTCCGACGGATGCCCCGACATCACTTCGCGCGACCCTAACGCATACAGCACCTGCTGCTTGGCGCCCATTATCTTCTCCGACGGCGTCTTTATCTGGTTGATCGACGCCAACGCGGCAGCATAGTTGTTGTCGGTCATATATCCCGACACAAGATACTCTCTCACTGCCTCGGCATAACGCGAATTGGGATACGTGCGCAAAAATTCCTCAAACGTCGACACCGAATTGCCAAACGGTATCTTTCCCCCCTCGGTCTTCGCCACGGCATAGTTGTAGAATGCCGCCTCCTGCACGTCGCTGTCGAAGTTCTTCTTCAACGCTCGGTCAAAGGCTATCATGGCGCCCGAATAGTTGGCTTGCTTCATCATCGCCTGACCTATGAACAGGTTGGCGCTCTGGCCCATTGCATTGTCGATGTCTATCACCGGCGTAAGGTCTTTGACGGCTTCTTCATAATTGCCGTCGCGGTATTCGCTCACTCCGAGCATATATAGCGTGGTGGGCAACGGCTCTGCGGTGTTGGCCGCATATTCGCGCAACATTGGCAACGCTTCCCCCAGGTCGTCAAGCTGGTAATACGACTCGCCGGCCACTCGCATCGCCTCATATCGGAATGCCGGCTCTACTCGCTCGTCGGCTACCAACCGCCGCGCTTTCGACGCTGCCTCGGCATAGTCGCCGTCGAGATAGGCTATCTGCGACAGGTAATAGTCGGCCATGTTGCCGGGCGCGCTCGTCCGGTCGCTCTTCTTCAACAGGTCGGCGGCCTTGCGGTAATCTTTCTTCACATAGGCTATGTAGCCCTCGTAAAACCGCGCTTCATTGCCATATTCTTTGCTACCCGACAATCGCCGGTATAGCTGTTCGGCCATGTCGTATTCCCCCTGCTTCAACAAGCAATAGGCCTGCGACGCTTCTTTGCGGCTCTCGCTGCTGCGGTCAAGCACCTTTGCCCCTATCTTCCCAAACTCGGCCAACGCTTCGCCATACCTGCCGCGGGTCATGTATAGGTTGCCCAATGCCAATCGTGCCTCGGCTACACGGGCCGACGACGGATGACGCCATATATAATATTTTACCATCGCCTCGGCATCGCTCTTCCCAAGACGCAACGCCGACATGGCTATGTAGTAATCTGCCTCTTCCAATTGCGCCGGCGTAGGATTATTCTCCTTCAGATAATGCAGCTGGTCGGTGCACCCTACGTAGTTGGCATCGTCATACATCTCTATTGCCCGCCTTAAATAGCCTGCCGGCTCTGGCGCGTTTACCTGGGCCACGCCTGTTATCGCCGTTGCGGCGATGATGGTGGTAGTGAGTATCTTTTTCATATCGTGTCCTTGCTGTATTATGCTTATATGATGACTGTTATACAAGTTTGAGATTGAATTTCTCTATCAGTTTGACTATCTCGGGCGATACGGCCGTGATATGTGCCAATATCTCGCGGTCGTTCCATATCATCGGCGACGGCCCCGATTCGTTGATCGATAGCGTGATATTGAACTTGTCGTTGTTGATGGCATTGCGTATATGCGCAAGCAATTCTGGCAGATGGCTGCGAAATTCCGCCGTCTGTATCTCGTTCTCCAACGCTACGTCGTAGGTGTCGTTGCCTACGTTGCGCGGCCGGCACGCTCGCATGGTGTTGGTAAGGATATGCTCTGTGGGACGCTCGGCGGCATAACTGTCCCACGCGGCATTCACCTGCTCGTCGGTGTAACGCTCTGCCCTGTGGGCCCCGCTCGTTTCTGCCCGCATCGCCTGTGCGCCGCCTGTGGCCGTAGCCTCGGTGCGGTGCGTAGTGCGTAGCACTCGCCCGCTGCGCGCTGCCGGTGGCGGTGCGCCTGCCCCGGGTGTCGGTGCCATTGTCCTCGCTGCCGTCGCCGTGGCCGCCTGGCGCGGTGCCGCGGGTGCCGGGATGCTTTGATATGCCGGTGACATCGCCTGCGCCTGAGTGCTCTGCTGTGTCGCCGGTTGTGCCGCGGCCCCCTGCTGCGCTTGCCGCAACGTCTCTGGCGCCTTGGTCGTATTCGCCGGCGTTGCAGCGGCTGCATATGCCGGCGTTGCCGCCTCATTGCTGGCGGCAAATGGCTTTAACTGCCCCTCTCCGCTGCCGCTATAAGTGGGGGAGGGGCTTTGTAGTTGGCACAGCCTGATGAGCAACAGCTCCGCAAGAAAGGTCTTCGACGATGCCTGACGGTAATTCATGTCGGCCTCGTTGCATAGGCTCATCGCCGCATAATAAAATTCCAACGGCAACGATTTCGACGTCGCCGCCATCGCCGCTTTCACCTCGTCGTCGGTGTCCAACAACGACAACGTCGACTCCGACCGCGCTACCATCAGGTCGCGTATGTACGCCGCCAACCCCGTTATGAAAAAGTGCGTGTCAAATCCCCTGTCGCGTATCTCTTTGTATATCAACAAGGCGCTCTGCACGTCCCCTTTCACAAACGCCCCGCACAATCTCTCGTAATATGTCGCATCAAGCACATTCAGGTTGGCTATCGCCGACCCATACGTGATATTCCCTCGCGACGACGCTGCAACTTGGTCAAATATCGACAACGCATCGCGCATCGCCCCGTCGGCCTTCCTCGCTATCAGACTCAATGCCGACCGCTCTGCCGTGATTCCTTCCTGCGACGCTACATACGCCAGATGGTCTACCATGTCGGCCACCGTGATACGGTTGAAATCATATATCTGGCATCGCGACAATATCGTCGGTATGATCTTCTGCTTCTCTGTCGTAGCTAAAATGAACACTACATAGCTCGGCGGCTCCTCAAGGGTCTTCAAAAACGCATTAAACGCTGCCGACGACAACATGTGCACCTCGTCGATGATAAACACGCGGTAGCGACCCTCCGTCGGTGGCACCTGCACCTGGTCAACCAACCCGCGTATGTCGTCGACACTGTTGTTCGACGCCGCATCAAGCTCTATGATGTTCATCGAACGGTTCTCATTAAACGACTTGCACGAGTCGCACTCGTTGCACGGGTCCCCATCCGCCGTGGGATGCATGCAGTTGATTGTCTTGGCAAATATACGCGCACATGAGGTCTTGCCGACTCCGCGTCCTCCGCAAAACAGGTAGGCATGCGCCAACCGGTCGGTCGCTATCGCATTCTTCAGCGTCGCCGTCAATGCCTTCTGCCCTACAACCGAGGCAAACGTCGTGGGTCTATATTTCCTTGCCGATACAATGTAATTATCCATCAGCTTTCATTTTTCATTCAATCTACAAATATAATAATAATTCCCATATATTCCACCCCTCAATCCCCCAACTTTATATTTCTTTTGCATATACCCCTCCCCATTGCTCCGCCTCGTCCCGCCTCGTCCCGCCGAGGGCGTCCGCCAGGACGCCGATTATTAGTAGCCCCGTACGCCGAGCGTAGCGAGGTGTGCGGGGTTGCGTGCGCCACAACCGGCAGGCGTCCGTAGCGACGCCGATTTACATTGCCCCATCATTCCACTTGCCTCCTCATCCTCTATCCCGCCCCCGCCTCTGCGTCTTGGTTCTGTGTAGAGGCTTTAGCCTCGCCCGCCGTTCCCACCGCTTTAGCCTCGGAGAGGCGTCTTGTCTTCCGCCCGAAACTATTACACGCACATAGAGAGGACGCGATTCCTCGCATCCTCTCTCTATGTAGCCCATAGGAGAATCGAACTCCTCTTTCAAGAATGAAAATCTTGCGTCCTAGCCGATAGACGAATGGGCCGCGTGCTCCTCAAGAAGACCTTACGCTGTCAATCCGTTGATGTGACGCGCGATCTTGCTCTTCAGATTCGAAGCTTTATTCTTCGATATCGCTTTCTTTGCAGCGAGCTTGTCCAACATCGCTGTAAGCTTTACAAATGCTGCTTCTGCCTCTGCCTTGACTGTCATCTTACGTACTCGACGCACTGCATTGCGTGCGGTCTTCGCATAATAACGGTTGTGAAGACGACGGCTGGCCGTCTGGCGTATTCTCTTGATTGAAGATTTGTGGTTTGCCATTATTTTTTCTGACTTTTTTACTTTGTTGTTTATTGGTAGCCCATAGGAGAATCGAACTCCTCTTTCAAGAATGAAAATCTTGCGTCCTAGCCGATAGACGAATGGGCCTCGGTTGCTTCTGGTTTCGCCCACAAAGCGACTGCAAAATTACTCACTCTTTTTCAATCTTGCAAATTTTTTGTCAAAAAAAATCCCTACCACTTTCCGTTCTCGCTTTTTAACCTTATTTTTGCACTATCTTTTCCATATCCCAATCATGCTTATACCAGCCCGCTGCATTACCCTTAACTCCGTTAAATACAACGACTCTCGCTCTATCGTCAACTGCCTCTCTCGAGAGTGCGGCCGTGTTCCCCTTTTCGTCAACGACGGCAATTCACCAGCCGCTCGTCGCCGTCGGGCCATTATGCTCCCCGGCTCTGCATTCGTCTGCATCCTCGACATCCGCGAAAACCGCTCGCTGCAATCTCTCCGCGACATCATGCCCGTGCGAATCATGCACCTCGACAATCCTGTCGTTTCTGCCATCACTCTCTTCGCCTGCGACTTCCTCGCTACTATCCTGCGCGACTCCCAGCCCGACCCGCTCCTCTTCGATTTCGTCGACGAGTTCTTCGCCCACATCTCCACTTCTCCCCATTCCATCGCCAACGCGCCCATCGCTTTCCTCTTCCTGCTCCAACATTTCATGGGCATCGCCCCCGACTCCGCTTCCTACGCCCCGGGTTTTTGCTTCGACTTCGCCTCCGGCTCTTTCATTCCTGCCCCTCGCCCCAACTCCCAATGGCTCGACGCTTCTCAAGCCGCTTCCCTTTTCTCCCTCTCCCGCATCAACCTTCGCAACATGCACCTCTTCCCCCTGTCACGCCACGACCGCAACGCCATCCTCGACCTCCTCATCCAATACTATTCTACCCACTTCGGCGCTATCCGCAACCTCCGTTCTCTTCCAATCCTCCGCGCCCTCTTCGACTGACCTTCCTCCCTGCGATTTATAAAATTTCTCCGATTTTTTCATTCCACTTCACCGCCATCCCAGCAGCCTCGGCAACCCTCCGCCACCTATGCTGTCTATCGTCTCTCGCATCATCTCCATCCCGCGCTCCCATCGCTGCTCGTAGCCTGCCCCTTCGCCCACGCTCTCATAAATCGCCCCAAGCACCATGTTCGCCATCACTCCTACCATCATCCTCTCTATCGCCGGCCTTACTATCTCCGCCCCCGCATACGCTCCCTTCAGCTCTATCCACATCGTCCCCACTGTCCCACTCTCGCTCTCCTCATATCCTACCACTCTCGGCATCAGGCCTATCACTACCTCCGCAAACGCATCTCTCACCAGCTCCGTCAATCCTTCGCTCTGATCCTCCTGCAGCAACGCCCGCTCTCGCTCGGGCAGGTTGACATAGCCCTGCAATGCCGTCACCGCATATATCTTCTCCATCACTTCCCGCTCTGCTATCTCTATCCTCATCGCTATTTCTCCTATCCCTTTATTTCCGTTTCTACTATTTCCTTTTCTCTCATCCACTCATCCACTCTCTCCTACACATCTCCCTGTAATACAATTGCTTCGCATACGCCCTCGTCATGAAAAACGACGACGCTCTCCCTCCCACCAACACTTCCGTCAACGCTTCCCCAAGTCTCACCCCGCGTCGCTCCATTATCCCTATGCATTTCCTCCCTATCTCTATCATCATGTCGCGCCGCGAATGTCGCCGCAATTTCCCGCTATAACGCTCTATCACCCCCCTGCTTATCAAATCGCCTACTGCCCGCCGGGCATATCGGTAACTCACATAATACCCCGGCGCTTCTTGCTCCAACACGGCCCTTATCACGCCTTCTACCGTCACTGCCTCCCCGCGCTCATATCGCTGCTGCTTCTCTCGCCTCACCGCTCTCATGAACTCTCTATTGCGCTGCTCTGTATTTTCTGCCATTGCTCTCCTTTTTTTTATTATCGTTGGCAAAATTACCGCTCGCATGGGCATAACTACTGCCCGGTATAGTTAAAATGGTAAAATTACCACAAAATACCACGGAGCTTCTCGTCTCGCTCTTCCCTGAAATGCTCAAACGTAAGCAGCAGGTCGTTTATCGCTACGGTGGCATTCTTCACTTCGCTCTCATATCGCTCATATCCAACATTGCCGCCGCCGCTGCTCCTGCCCAACAATGAATTGCTCACCCCCGACACGTCCTCAAGCATCTGCAACTCCAAACTCAGCAATTCCCGCGCTCCGAAATCTCCGGCATTCGTTATCAACTGCTTCGGCTCGGGCACTCCGTCTACCGCCTCGTAGGGTATCACTCCGTCGGGCGACGCCCATAGCGTCGACAGTTTCTCCCAATCCATATTCGTCGACCGCTGACTCTTCGGAAATAGCAACACTCCTTTCGCCGACGTGCTCATCACTCTGTCCATCAACGTGATAAGCCGGTTCACATATATCTGCTGGTCTATGACATCCTCTACCAGCGAATGTACCTCCCCGTCGGTCAACGGATACAGCTTCACTACAAACGGATGGCTCCCGTGCCCGTAGGGCGACATATACTCGCTCACAACGCTCCCGTCGGCGGTCATCCACCGGCATCGCCAACCTATGCTGTGCGTGACCACGCTATCTATCTTATGCTCCTCGCCACGCTCTTGCCGTTGCCGGTTCGCTTCATCTATCCAATCGGCCTCGCTCCCTCTCTCTATCCCGCAGCGCCCCGTAGCTCGGTCATACCACTTTACTACCTCGCTGCTCTCCAATGTCCACACTTCTACCAAACGGCTTCGCCCTCGCTCTCGGCTTCGCCCAAACTGCTCGCTGCCTCCAGGCCTCATCCCCAAAATGCTCTCTCCCGCGCTCTCCTCTACCTGCCACAACAGCTCTCTTATCGCTTTCGCTTTGCTCCGGCTCCCGTATGAAAAGCGCATCACTGCCTCTGCAGGGCTCATGTCATGCAACATCCCTATCATCTCTATGTCGTCACCCCGCGGATCGGTGAACCTGTTCACGAAAAATTTCCCCGGACTCACATTGTCTACTCTCACGCCTCGCCGCCCAGGTCGCAGCTCATCGGTCACTCGCTGTACGGCCATCCCCGATATCAGAAATTCCTCCAACGCGCGGCTGTCCATCTCGTCAAGACTGTTCTCGCGGTATATCTTCGCCATCACGCCATCTCTTATCACTCCTCCACCTTCTCCATCTTCTATCCTCATCCTGAATCTGCCCACCACGCATTTCACCATCCTCCTTATCAGATTATTGGTCATCGGGTCTTTGCCATGCTTGAGCGCCTGCTCCCGCGTGGTCATCTTCGTCCCGTCGGGCTCCTCTATGATGTCGCTCCACTGGTCGCCATATGTGAACCGCTTATACCGCTCGCGCCGCTCCCTGAACTCCGCTCCTCGCTCCCACGCTCGCCGCGCCGCCTGCATTATCCCTATCGTCAAGTCATCCTTGACTATCCTATTCTCTCTCGCTTCCCTTTTCTCTTTCATCGCCTTTCCTCGCTATTGGTTTCGTTTATCTCTCTATCTCCAATCATCCCGCCCTTCCCGCCCCAGCTCCATTGCTATATTATCGAAAACAACAATCCTCGTTCCATCTCATAACTGCCGTCGGCCGGTGCGGCTATGCACGTCAACTCGCTCAGCTCCCCTTCGCCTACCTTGCTATAAAGCGTCAACTTGCGCCCTCTCACCACTGCTATCGGGCCGCAACTCCCGCCTCTCACATATCGGCTCGTCTGCATCCTCGCCATCGCTCCGTCGCTGTCCTCCAATATCCGTGCCGCTCGCTTCCACCCGCTTAGCCTCACTGCTATCGGCCTTACGCACGCCGCCGGCAATTCTACATCTATCGTTCCATCTCCGTTGTCGGTCACTTTCGCCTCACCTTTGAGGTCGCGCTGGGGCAACATCATCGGATGCTCTGTCATCAGCAACCCGCTATACCAGTCGTCTATCTCCGACATCAGCTGCTCATCCAAGCTCTGGCTGTTCTCCATCGTTACTGTCATCGTCGACGTCGTCACCGGAAGCATCCCTTTCCTTCGCTTCCACTCCCGCAGCATCTCTTCCTTGCTCAATTTTATCATCATAATCCTACTCATCTCAATATAATCCCCTATAACCCCTAACCCATACCCCCATAACCTATAACCTATAACTTACACTCCTATCACTCTTACATGAGCCTCCGGATATCGAAGCACCAAGCACGACGCCTCCGTAATCACTATCGCCTCGGTATTGCGCTGACCGCTCCGGCGCAAATCCAATCGCTCTGTTCTGAACGGCACATGGCTATACTTCGTCAGATACTCCGGGTCGATAATCATCCCGTCATGTGGATGTCCGCACTGGTCAAATATCTCCGACGCCAATACGTAGAGCTTGCCAAATTTCGTCACTATCTCCGTGAAGTCAAGCCCCCAGCGGGTCATCGTCTCCGTCGCACCTACTGTCTTTACATGCTCCAGCTTGTTAAGCTCCTCTATTAGCATCGTACCCCCGATGAGCAGTTTCTTCGACGACCCGCCATTACCCGTAAATGCCGCTCGCGATATCTCTATCAGTCGGTTCATATCCAACGCGCCCTTGGTGTACTCGCACTCTTTCCCGGCTTGATGCCATATGCCCCCGGTCAGCATTATCTCGCTGTTCTTTATCGGATCTGTCAACGTGCACGCCGACCCAAACAAAAAGTTCTTCTCCATGCCGCGGCGCATATCACTTATCGCTGCCTCTTCCTGATCCGAAAAACTCCAACCTACCTCTTTATTCGCTATCTTGTGATACGTCGACTGCTCTACCTGTGCCTTGAATATCTGGCAATTGTTGCTCTTCTTGGTCGGCAAGGCCTCAAACTGTGGCGTCTGCACATCAAGCTCTGCAGCTGCTCGCCCCATTCTTACCAACACCGTCCCTGCCGGTAGCACCGGTACGCTCGACCCGCGACTCGTCTCATTGTTCACCGCTATTACCGATATCCCGGCACTATCCTTCGCCACTACGTAGAGCACCAAGGTCGCTCGCTCGCCCGCCTTGTTCTCTGCCATCACTTCTGGTACCATTATGGTCTCCGACGGCTCGAAGATACCGTCATCAGCCGTCTTCAACAACGCGCCTTCGGTCTTCCCCCAGTTAGCTATCACGGTCGACTCCTGCGTCAGCTTCGTCATCACGGCCTTCGTGTCAACCGAATAATACTCTACCGTCATCGACCCGCACTTGCGTGTGCCGGCATGGCGCGATATCTGGTCTATCGGAGTTGCCATCGGACGTATCTTCACTATGCGCTCGTCTATCTCATTTCGCAATAGCTCCGGCGACCCTTCTCGGCTCGTCTGCAACGTCAACGGCTCTCCCTCTACATGCTTACCGCCTGCCACGCCGGCTATCACACTCATAGCCAAGCCATACTCGCTGCCTCCGCTACATCCGTCAAGCAACAGCTCCACTACGATTATCACCGCAATCAGCCCCAGCATCTTTAATACTCGCTTCATCATCCCTTTCTCCGTTAATCCATTTACTCCGTTCTTCAATCCTTCCATCTTCTCATCCTTTTTCTCGTTAACAACTCTTTTCGCTTTCCCACTCTTCTTCTCATCAGCTACCACAGTAGCTTTCCCACTAACTTTCACATCACCATTCTCTTTCATCTTCACTCTCTTTTTCTCATTAGTTACCACATTAGCTTTCTCACTAACTTTCTCATCACCATTCTCTTTCATCTTCTCATCACTTTTCTCGTTAACAACTCTTTTCATCTTCACTCTCTTTTTCTCATTAGTTACCACATTAGCTTTCCCATTAAATTTCTCATCCATCTTTTTCATTAATAATTATTATTAGTATCCTAAAACTATTATATCCATATCTCCGACCTGCCTTCCCTCGCTCGTCGGCCCTTTGCCCGCCTGCTCTGCCTCGCCTCTGCGTCTTGGTTCTGTGTAGAGGCTTTAGCCTCGCCCGCCGCCTCCATTATCTCTCGATAAATCTCGATAAATCTCGATAAATCCCGATAAATCCCACCACGCCTCGCCCGCCGCCACGCCTCGCCTCAGCGTCTTGGTTCTGTGTAGAGGCTTTAGCCTCGCCCGCCGGCCCCCTGCCGGCCTCGCCTCGCCGCGGGCGTCCGGCGGACGCCGATTATTAGTAGCCCCGTACGCCGAGCGCAGCGAGGTGTGCGGGGTTCCGTGCGCCCCCGTCAGCAGGCGTCCGTAGCGACGCCGATTTACATCTCCCATCGTCCATCGCCACGCCTCAGCGTCTTGGCCCTGTGTAGAGGCTTTAGCCTCGCCCACCGCTCCCAGCAAGTCTTGCGATTCGTAAAGGCTATTACCCCCACTCATCCACTCTACTCCCACACACTCCTGCGCATATTGTTTAGTATCATCACCTCACTATCTCCCACATCATCGCCAATCACTCGTCGGCCATCCCAACGCTCCGCAACACCTTCGCGCATCCACGCCTCAATCCCCTCATGCCTCCCTCGCTCATACCCACGAGCCTCAGCCTCTGCGATCAACCGCTCAATCTCTACACCGCTCACCATCGCTCCAGCCTCGCCATCCGCCTCAGCCTTCAGCCCAGCCTCCTCCTCCTTCAGCTCCGCCTCCGCTTCGGCCTCCGTCAGCTCATCGCCCGCCGCCTCGCTCGCCGCATCCGCACCGCCTCCGCTCTCATCTTTCGCTTCCGCTTGCTCCGCCTCCGCTGCTCCAACCACAAGCTCAGGCCCGATTTCTCCATTTTGTCCATCTCGCACTTCCGCCTTTTCTACCATTTTTTCTTCCTTTTCTGCCATTTCTTTCATATCTATCTTTATTTTAATGGTTTATAACTCATTTACACTGCAAAGTTAAGACCCCATTCCCCCCAAAATGCGTCAAAATCATACACTCCTTTCAAAAAAATTTACAAATCCCCTCAAAAAATTTTATTTTTCAAAATCTTTATTTACCTTTGCCTTGGTTTAATATGTTACCGATAGGGTAGTGCTCCTCTCCTTTTTGCTATCCCTATTTTTTCATCTCTATCTCTCTCTCGTATCCTCTCCGATACTCTCCCTCTCGACCCTTTAACATTTTAATATAACTTATTCTCCGGCAGCCCTTTCTGGAAACCCGCCACTTCTTTTTTCATAGTCCAAGGCCGCTCGTGAGATAGTTTATGCCTGAATATCGGTGTGAACTATTGCATACGAGTTTGTTGGACAGGGCGCTTGGCGGTGCCTCAGTAAGCATTTCTCCTGCAATAAGTTCACACCTTCTGTTTTTCTACCTCACTCTTATGCAATCACCCTCTCCCCATCCTTAAATTCTCTCCCCATTCCAGCAGCCCCCTCTTCCCGCTCCCTCCAGCCAACGCTCCCTCCCCCGCTGACAACACATACTACAACAATCTTAGTAACCTTATACTACCCCCAATCCTATTTCCTTAATCCTATTTATTTATATAACCAATTTCTATTCCTCTCTTCGACATCATTTCAGCTCACACATACAAACCATTTTTACGCTATAAATAATTTAATTGAAATTTGGACAAAAGTCAGGAGCGTCGCCGTGAGGCAACGCTCCTGACACCTTTTATGATACCCTTTTACATCCTTATAAACCCTATCCCCCTTATCCGGGCCCCGCTCCCTCGCCTGCTCGTCTTGGTTCTGTGTAGAGGCTTTAGCCTCGCCACCCTCGCCGCATCGCTATTTAATCCCAAACGCTTCGCGCAACTTATCCACGTAGTCCAACTTCTCCCACGTGAACAGCTCCACCTCTACCGTCTTATCTTTCTCATACGCCGAGTGGAAATGCTTCGTCACTTTGCGCGGCGTGCGCCCGAAATGACCCCACGTCGCCGTCTCAAGATATATAGGATTACGCAACTTCAACCGTGTCTCTATCCCGTGAGGCGTCATGTCAAACAGCTTGTTCACCTTCGCCGATATCTCCGCATCACTCATCGCCACCTTCGACGTTCCCTGCGTGTCGACATACAACGACACCGGCTTAGCAACTCCAATGGCATACGCCACCTGAACCAACGCCCGGTCAGCTATCCCTGCCGCTACAAGGTTCTTCGCTATATGTCGTGCTGCATACGCTGCCGACCTATCCACCTTCGACGGATCTTTCCCTGAAAACGCTCCTCCTCCATGAGCCCCATGGCCCCCGTAGGTGTCCACTATGATCTTCCTCCCCGTCAATCCCGTGTCTCCGTGAGGCCCACCGATCACAAATTTCCCCGTCGGGTTTACATGCAAGATGTAGTCATCGTCTATCAGCGAGGATATGTCTGCCGGAACCTTCTCCTTAACTCTCGGTATCAGCACTTCCTTAACATCCTTCTGTATCTGCGCAAGCATCATCTTGTCAGCCTCTGTCTGGCTCAACCCACCTGTCGCCTCTACAAACTCATCATGCTGCGTCGATATCACTATCGTATGAACTCTCACCGGCCTATGGCTCTCGTCATACTCCACCGTTACCTGGCTCTTCGCATCCGGCCGTAGATAACTCCTGCGCTCTCCGCGGCTGTCGCTATACGTGAAATACTTTCCCTCTCGCCTTATCTGCGACAACTCCTTCAACAACGCATGACTCAATGCCAACGTCAACGGTATATACAACGCTGTCTCATTCGTTGCATACCCAAACATCATCCCCTGGTCTCCTGCTCCCTGCTTCTTGGGGTCTACTACGTCTACTCCACGGTTGATGTCTGCCGACTGCTCATGTATCGCCGACAATACGCCACATGCCTCCCCGTCAAACTTCAACTCCGACCGGTCATAACCAATCTCTTTGATTACTCGACGCACCTCCGACAACAAGTCTATGTATGCCTTGCTCTTTACCTCGCCGGCTACTATTACCTGTCCGGTCGTCACAAGCGTCTCACACGCTACCTTCGAATCCTTGTCATGCGCCAAAAACTGATCCAATATCGCATCCGATATCTGATCCGCTACTTTGTCTGGGTGTCCTTCCGACACCGACTCCGATGTAAATAAATAATTCATTGCTCTTAACGTTTTTTAAATTCTACACTCGCGCTTCTGCATCCTCTTTCCGCCTGACAACACTTAGCAGGCCGACAGCCGACGCAGTCGCACAATTAATAAAAACAATAAGAACAGAGGGGAAATAGGGCTGAGTAAATGCGGTTTTAGCATTTTTTTGGGTGGTTGCAAGCAGCCAAATTTGTCCACCGTTCTTTTCGCCCGCAAAAATAATAAATTTTTTCCACCCCACCAACATTCTCCCACCATTTCCCACAAAAAAAATCTCCTCGCCTCGCTCCGCCTTGCTCCGTCCCGCTCCGCCCCGCCTTGCTCCGCCCCTCCCCGCCGTCTTGGTTCTGTGTAGAGGCTTTAGCCTCGCCCCCATCCCGCTCCACCGCCTCCATTATCTCTCGATAAATCCCGATATCTCTCGATTAATCTCGATAAATCCCGCCTATCGCCCCCCCTCTGCGTCTTGGTTCTGTGTAGAGGCTTTAGCCTCGCCCCCATCTCGCCCTCCCCCCCCATCCCGCTCCACCGCCTCCATTATCTCTCGATAAATCCCGATATCTCTCGATAAATCTCGATAAATCCCTCCCATCGCCCCTGCGTCTTGGTTCTGTGTAGAGGCTTTAGCCTCGCCCTCGCCCTCGCTCGTCCGGGGCCATCCCCACTATAAAAAAGGCGGCGTGCCAACGCACACCGCCTTTTGCTCGATTTCCAGGTGATGACCTATAAGGCCTTATTTCCCGGTGATGATGAAATTCTTTATCTCCCAAGTATCGGCCCCACTATCAGTCGAACCATACTTGAAGCCGATCTCTATCTTCTTGCCAGCGTATGCCGACAGGCTTATCTCACCCGACGATACAAACGTCCACGCTCCTGCATCAGGCCATGTCGGTATGTAATGCTTCGTCCATGTCGACTTGCCAAATTCACGCACCATCAACGCACACTCCTGTTTCAGTGTCGTCTGGAACTTAGCCGCGTGGTCAAACGTCAACGTAGCCTCTGTCTTGCCTGTCAGGTCTACCGTCGTGTAGGCATAAGCCTCCGATACGTACGCCGTGCCGCTGATGTAGCACGATGCATTCAGATAGCCCGAACCATTGTACTCTTTCCAGCTCCATATATAGCTCGCTGCTTCCGGCTTTGTCACATTGTCAAAACTCCAGTCGTCGGCATTGGCTACCAATCCTTCATAGATCGTGCTGCCCGATGGATCGGGGGTGTTGCCGCCACCTTCGCCTACTATCTCATATTTCGACGTGTTTTTCAACCCAGGTCCGCCGCAATATTTCATCACATTGCCATAGAGCAACACCTCGGCCCCTAAGTTGCCGGAATTATCCTTGAGGTTGAGCGCCGTGCGCACTGCCCCGGCGGGCAACTGGATGCCCACACACTGGGTGTAGTCCTTGCAGTCGGCTGTCGGCCCTACCACTATGTTGGTGGCCAAATCGGCCGGCGCGCCAAACACTGTATTGCTAATCGTAGTCGACGGGGTCGACGGCATATACCCTACGATAAAGCCTTTAACCCATACTCCTGCTCCTCCGGCCGGCGACTCTGTTGTCGACGTCGGGTTGAGCGCTATGACATTGGCCGTATTATAGGGCTTCTCGTATGTCCCGTCGCCATCGCCTGTCGGTGGGGTAGGGGTGTCACCACCGCCACCTTCGCCGCTGCCTTCCGACAAGATGGTATACTTAGAGGTGTTCTTCAACCCAGGACCGCTGCAATATTTCATCACGTCGCCATAGAGCGATATTTTGGCTCCTAAGTTGCCGGGATTATCCATGAGGTTGAGCGCCGTACGCACTGCCCCCGACGGCAACTGGATGCCAATGCACTTGGTGTAGTCGGTGCAGTCGGCTGTCGGACCAAGCACTATGTTGGTGGCCAAATCGGCCGGCGCTCCAAACACTGTATTGCTTATCGTAGTCGACGGGGTCGACGGCATATAACCTACGATGTAACCGCTCACCCATACTCCGCTCGCCACTGCCTCAGTCGTCGAGTTCGGATTCATGGCAACTACCTGGTCGGTATTGTACGGACTGTTCTCCGTTCCGTCGCCGCTCGGTATCGATCCGCCTCCGGTCTCTATCCCTTCGATGCGGAATTGCGACGTCGCTCCGGAGTTGTCGGTGATACCCCATGTGCCCATGTACTTGGCAAGACTGCCGTATAGCCATATCTGCTTGCCGAAGTTCGACGGATTGTCGCGCAAGTTACCCAATGCACGCAATTCGCTGTCTTGCGGCAATGAGATTACCAAACACTTGTTGTAGTCCTTGCAGTCGGCGCTCGGTCCTATTACCAATGTGTTGGCAAGCACTACGTCGCTGCCCCATTCTATGTCGTCGTTGCTCTTTACCTCGGTCACCTCGGGAGCTACGGCTCCTACTATGTAGCCTGTGGTCCATCCTTTGGCGCGGCGACCTTCTTCCTCTATGGCTATCGCCTGCTCTACGGTGTAAGGATTATCCTCCCCGCCCGGCTCTATTGTCGGGTTGCCGAAGTTCATAAACCCGTTCCTGTCGATAAGTGTCAACTGCCACGGGCTGCTGTCCGAATCATCCGATGTAGCATAGTAGTCAAGTATACCTACTACGTCGCCATATCCCTCCGGAAGCATCATGTCGCGGAAGGTGGCATAGCCCGACGTGCGCACTGTCAACGTCTGCCCTTCGGAGTCGGTGAGCAAGCGGTTGGTAGTCACCTTGTAGCCGTCGGTAACTGCCAACTTGCCGCCCTCTGCAAAACTTACATTGTTGAACCGTACTATTTGCGACTGTATCTCGGGCAACAGCGACGGATCGGTGGGCAACTCGCTGAAATTGCGAATCGCTATGGTGTCAATCTTCGACACGTTGGGTAGACCATTGAGCTGCATGTGCGACTCAAGCAAGGCCGGCGGCATGAATGTGGCCTCCCACACCTGCCCTTTCTCGTAGAACAATGGGTAGCCCAACTGCTGTGTGCCGTTGTACTTGCCTATGTACATCCCGGTCAGGTCGATGACTATCTCCTGCCCAGGTGCATACTTGGTGTACATGCCGGTCGAGTTCACCGAAATGGCAAGCGCTGCCGTCTCGTCCTGTATCACCAATTTCTTGTATACATTGCCTGTCGCATCCGACGATATGACGCGTCCGCTGATGATGTAATGCGACCCATCTTCACGCTCGGTGATGGTGTCGATATAATTCACAGTGTTCTGCCAATATGCCTTCTTAACCTCCAATATGGTGGCATTAGGCTCCATTGTCGCTATCGGAATGTTCAACCCCGGCGTGTTGTCGTCGAAGTCGTCCTGGCACGAGGTCATACCTACGCCCATCGTCACCACCGCGATTCCTATTATATATTTTTTCAGACTTTTCATATTGTTTGAAATTTTGTTGTTGTTTCCATCATGGGTTTATTTCCCGGTGATGACGAAATTCTTGATTTCCCAAGTGTCGGACCCGCTTGTCGATGACCCATATATGAAGCCTATCTCTATCTTCTTGCCGACATATTCTTTCAAGCTTATCTTGCCCGACGATACAAAGGTCCACGACCCGGCTTCAGGCCAACTGGGTATTGCAAGCTCGTTCCATGCCGATGCGCCTTCTACGCGTACTATCGCTCCGCACAGCTCTTTAAGCGTGGTCTGGAACTTGGCAGCATGCTCAAACGTCAACGTCGCTTCGCTCTTGCCGCTCAGGTCTACCTTTGTATAGGCTAATGCCTGCGATTCGTAAGCCGTACCGCTGATGTAGCATGATGCATTCAGGTATTCCGAACCATTGTACTCTTTCCAGCTCCATATATAGCTTGCTGCCTCGGGCATGCTGGTGTTTTCTATCGTCCAGTCATCGGCATTGGCTACCAACCCTTGGTAGATGGTGCCTGCCGACGGCTCGGGATCGGTTGGCTCTGCGGGCTCTGCGGGCGTGAAGTCGGGGATAATCGACGGGTCGTTGGCCATCTCATATAGCTCCGGTGCCAAGTATTGGTCGCTAAGCGCACTGTAGATGCCATACGACTTGTAGCTCGTGTCGTATGCCAATATCGAACCCGATGCCACGTTGCTGATTACCCACAGCCCGGCGTCGTTCTTGACTGCCGTCCAGTAGAAGGCGGTGTTGTCCTTCATCGGTTGCTTGGCCACGCTCGGTCGGTTCGACCATCCCGTGCCGTAAGGTGCCTGATACAGGAACATTCCCTTGTAGTCGGTGATGTAGTATTGGCCGCTGCCTGCCGTTACCTCGGTGAACATGAAGCCATATTTCTCCGATGCACTGAACTTGTTGCCGCTTATCGACACTGCCTCGGTGTAGAGGAAGCCGTTGTCGCCGGCTGCCGTGACTGTCTGCGCAGCGCTGTTGTCTGCTACCAATGCGTAGGCGCGACCCGATGTGATGTCGCCGCTCAGCAAGGTGTAATCCGATTTCCCTACTTCTACATCGCCGGTGTCTATGCCCTTGTCGCCCCATTCAAAGTGGGTCAACGAACGCACGCCCGGTATGCCTAAGTATTTGTCTATATAACCACGCACTGTCACTTGGCGACCAAGGTTGGTGGGGTTCTGGTTGAGGTTCAATGTATTGCGCACTGCGCCCGAGGGCAATTGCAACGATATGCATCGCGTGTAGTCGGTGCAGTCGGGTGTCGCCGCAAGCAACAGGTTGGTCTGGCTCTCAAACGGCTCCACGAATGCTGCTGTCTGGTCGGTGCACGTAAACACTGTCTCTGTCGTGTTCACACAACCTACTATGTAGCCTGTCACCCAATAGTATTTGTCGGTGTCGGGCGCATCCGAATAGTAGGCATTGTAGTAGGCATAGGCGCCCGCTACCGTTAATGGCGCATCCCACTTGCCGTCGCCGCCCATGTCGGGGCTCTCTACGGGGGGATAGTCGTAGTTGACGTCGCATGATGTAATTCCCATGCCTGCTGCAAGGGCTATTACCGACGCGTATATTATCTTATGCAGTTTCATAAACGTTTTCCTTTTGTTTTATATTCTGTACTTTCGTTTCAGTAATCACTCGTATTTTAGAAACGTACACCTACGTTTAAGAACAGACGTATTCCCTGTGCGTACTGGTACTTGTTCGGGAATTTCTGCGCGTCGTAGTTGGTATAGTCAAATCGACCTTGCTGATATGCGTTGGTCATGATGTTGCGGTTGTTCAGTAAGTTGGTGGCCGACAGGTTGAAGTTCATCGACACTTTGCGGTTGAGGTACACCAGCTTGCCTATCGACGCATTAAGTACAAACGCGTCTTTCATCTTATCCTGCTGTGCAAGCGACTTCATCTTGGCTTCGAGCTCATCAGGATCGGGGTAGTGCTGCCACAGGTCGGGCAATTCTTCATGGCGTATTGGCGATACCTGTACGTATGAGTCGCCCATCCATGATGCGTTGACGTTGAAGAACCACATCTTCGGTGCTGCCCAGTCAAGTCCTACGTTGACTGCTGTCTGCGGTGTGCCGCCTACGAAGAAGTTGTTCAAGTATACTTTGGTCTCGATGTCTTCCATCATACCGTTCTCATACGATTTCACTCCCGTCGGACGGTTCTTGTACTGGTAGCGTGCCCACGTGCCGGCCATCGTGGCGGTCAACGACGGCGTTATCTTGTATGCCATTCCAAGCTCTATTCCTTTGTGCTGACGGCGTACCCCCTTGAGCACGTAGTTCATGAACGTGCCATACTGGTCGTCGTAGTATGAGAATTTCTCTGTAAGGTCGGTCATGTGGGTCCAGAAGGCGGTGAATGATCCGCGGAAACGACGGTAGTTCCACGAATAGCTGATGTCGCCCGACAAGATGCGCTCCGGTGCCAATCCGCTGATGGCGTCGTCCTTGATACGCGGCGATATGTAGGCGTATTCAAAGAGCGGGGCGCGGGTCTCGTACGATACGTGGCCGGTGACGAAGTTGCGGCCGTCTATCTTATATGTGGCGCCTGCCTTGAAGGCTCCGGTGTCGAAGTGGTGGGCCTCACCCTTGCCGTAGGAGTTCTCGGGTGCTCGGCCGTTGCGCATGTGGCCGTCGCGCTGGAACTTGGTGTATTGCATCTTCAACCCGTAGTTGATATCCCACTGCGGCAGTGTTATCATGTTCTGCAACCATCCCGTCACTTGCACGGCGTTGATGGTGTAGTCGTAGCCGAAACGGTCTCCCTCGCCTACTCGGCGGTTGGGGTTGTTCAAGTCGTTCTGGAGCACCTGCGGGTCTTCGGGGAAGTCGCGCTCTGAGAAGGTGTCGATGTCGCGCCAGTAGTCGCCCCCAAGCAGGTCGCGTACGGTCTTGAAGTAGTCGGCCGACGTATGGCTGATTTGCAATCCGCCCTGCAGGCTCATGTTGTCGTTGATGCGGTGGTTGATGTTGCTGTTCAAGTGGAACTGGAACTGGTTGCTTACGCGGTTCTCAAGCATGTAGACTCCGCCGGTGCGCTGGCTGTAGGGCAGCCCTTCTTGCTCCATGTTGGCAAGGTAGTTGGCCTGGTAAAGCGCATCCCAGTTGATTTGACGGTCGAAGGTGACGACGTTGCCGCTCGGATCGGTCATGTATCCGGTGCGCCATGCATCGGCCACCAATTCCGATTGGGGAGTGGCTTCGCCATCCTCAAAATAGGACGACGGCAGTCGCTTGTAGTAGTCGGGACGCGGGTCGGGCGCGTTGCCGCTGCGCGAGATGCCGGTGGTGCTGTAGTGCGTCCAGCGCAATGCCAATCCGGTGTTCACCGTCGTACGGTCGCTCTTATATACCCAGTTGAGCATCGCGGTGGGGTCAAACTGCTCGATGACCTTTGCCGAACGCTTCTTCCCGGCTTGCCAGCCCCAGTTGGGGTTGTAGAGGTTGTCGTCTACCAAGTCGAATATCTCCTGGAACGATGCACCTGTGCCGCCACGTTGCGTCGGCGCGCCAAATGCTGTCAATGTCAACGAATGGTTCTGGTTGAACACTTTCTCCAACGACATGAAGGCGCCAAACGAGTTGTAGAACGTGCCTTCTACCACGCCCTCGTCGGCCCATCGGCCTATCGCACTCAATGTCAACCCCCATCCGTCTTTGTTGATGCCGGTGGAGTAGGTCACCATGCCGCGGAGCATGTAGTTAGAGTTGGTATACGCTACCGACCCGTTGAAGCCCGGCGAATAGCTCGATGTGATGGTGTTGAAGTTGGTCGACCCGCCAAGATCGCCAAAGCCGTAGGCCGCTGCTCCTAATCCTAATGTGTTGGTGCGGTTGCGGAAGGCTCGCGATGTCATGCCTCCAAGTGTGGAGTAGCTGAATCGTCCGCGTCCCATGTCGTTGAGCTCTATCCCGTTGAGGTATACGCTCTGGTACTGCGAGTCAAGACCGCGGTAACGGAAGTACATGGGCTGGAAATTGTAGTTCGACGCATTGTAGTAAATGTCGTCCGACGCGCTTGTCAACGCCTGGATGGTCTGCGACCCGCCGTCATCGTCTCCTTCAAGCGCATTCTCGTCGTACCACATCTCTTGAGCCTCTTCATAGTATATCTGGTTCAAGTCTTCTTTGGTTACCACGATGGCGCCTACGCTGACGGTCTGGTTGGAAAATAATTCCACTTCCTTTGTGGCATCTGTATAGCCGTAGGCTATTGTTGTGAGTGTCGTCACTCCCGGCTGGGCATTGGAGATAAGAAAATCCCCGGCAGGCCCGGTCGTGACTGTAATCCCTTGATTTTGAAGCGTGACTATTGCACCGGCTACCGGATTGCCAGTATCGGCGGCAACTACGCTACCGCTCACCGCTGCCCTTTGGGCTATGGCGGGAACTGCTGCTGTCAACAGCATGAGTAGGAACAGTTTTAGTTTCATAAAAGCGTGTGGTTAATTAATATAATTTTTCATTTTGTTACGGTAGTTAAATTTTTAGGGTAACGAATTTCAAAATTATTTAAAATAATTATATATTCCAAATATTTATTAATAGAATTTTGCTATTCCCATGCTATTCCCATGCTATTCCCGCGATTTCCCGCCTTTCTCCTCCCATTTCCACCCAATTTCCCGCCTTACCCAGCACCAATCCCCAAGCAATCCCCATCCATCCCCCGGACATCACTGGCCAATCGGTGGGTATCGCGGCGTTTCGCGATGTAAATTAAACGCTTTTTCCCGACATCGCGGCTCTCCCCGACATCAAATTTTCATTAAATTATTATTGGCCCCCGATGATACTTTCACCACCCTTGGCCTCGGAGAGGCATCTTGTAAATAATGACAAAGCCATGGCCCTACGCAATGTCAGTCTACGTAGGCTCTGAGCCGTTTTTTCCACTCCATCCACCCCAAATGTCGTACCTGCCGTGCCGCCCTTTTGACTGGCGCACGACGCAACAATCATTGCCATTATCGGCAACATCATAATCCTATTCCAATTCATAATCGTGTAATATTTGTGTTATCGTTTGTCCTAAGAATATCTCGTGAAGATATCCTATGAAAATATCTCGTGTTATCGTTTGTCCTGCGATATCTCGCATTAAAGTATAGTGTTATCGTTTGTCCTATGCAAATTTACAAGATTTTTCCAAAAGCCAAAGCACTTTTCTATTCGTAACCCACGGTGCAGCTCTTTCATTTATGATTGCGTTGCATTCTCAATGAGAGGGGTATTTTTATAGTGGATACTATGGGTGTGTGGTTGGTCTATCGTAACCATCCGAAACTGGTACAACGAGGGCTTCATGTCGGAGGACGACTTCGACAATATCCTCGAATACTCGGGTATGTGCGACAAGCACGGCCAGGAAGCCGTTGACGATTACATGGAGTTCCACGACGAGCTCGACAACTTCGAGGAAGCCTACTGCGGTGAGTGGGACAGCGAAGAAGACTTCGCCCGGCATATCGTTGACGAGTGCTACAATCTCGAAAGCGAGATGGGCGACCTTGCCCGCTACTTCGACTACGAAGCCTTCGGACGCGACCTGTTCATGTACGGCTACTCGATGGGCGCAAACAACAACGTGTTCAGCGTTGTCTGACCCCTTAATCCTCTCTACGATAAAGGGCTTTTCCGAAAGGAAAGGCTCTTTTTTTAGAAGTCTTCAAAGTCTACAACTATTCTAGCCCACGCTCTTCTGTTCGCGTCTATATAGTTGTAATAATACTTTATTCCAAGTTCTTTATATAGCCTTATCCATTCGGGAACAGGCATTTTGTCAGCATTTTGACTAAACAAGAATTTCATATTCTCTTTTTGTATCGCCTTTGATTCTTCGCAAAAAGCCTCTATATCAGCCTCACTTAATAGTGAGCTATCAATGTATACTGTATAATTATAGTTGATTGTACTTCCATTTAAGACAGCAGAATACATATATGTGTAATCATCTATCTTCACAGGCAACTGTGCATTAAGCTGCTTAATATTCTGACGCAGACCTGAAAATAAAAATTCCTTTAACTCTTGAGCCGTAAAGGTCCCTGTTTGTCCGTTTTCGGTATAGGTATACCTATTTTGAGCCTCACTGCTACATACACTCAAATTATAAATTAGTAGTAAAATAAAAATTAGCTTCTTCATTTTTTTTGTATTAGAGCAAATTTAAATAGAAATTTCGAGATTTCTACACCGACAGAATAAAAGGTCAAGGTCAAGGCCGCCACAAATTAATTGCCATAGATACCGTGCTTTATGCACAATTATTTGTAAATTGAGGGCTAGCTTAAAAAATGCCTTCCTATGGACAGAAACAGAATCGTAGCGGGCCTTGACGTTCACAAAGATAGTGTATATTTGTGTATTATGCGCTATGACGAGGCCATTATTTTCGAGAAAATGTATGGAACTCCACGGCTCTTTCATTTTATGATTGCGTTGCAATCTCAATGATAGAGCAATTTTATAGTGGAAACTGTGGGCATATAGTTGGGCTATTTTGTTGACTTTCAGCAAAATAAGTGTTCAAAAAATTGGTCAAGTGACATATTTTTCGTAATTTTAAAGGTGATAATCAATCAGTTACGTTGAAAGATGAAGCCACTAGACCAAAGACGTTTGATTGACGCGCATAAGCTCAATCACACCGCAAAAGTAAAAATAAATTAGTACCGCAGGGCAGTATCTTGGAACAACTGATGAATTTTGCCGACTCAGGCCCCGATTTCCGTAGAGGCGCCGCTCACCCTGTGCTACATATAGCCCGCGCGGCTTTTGCACCGCGAATGTTTATATTTATGCATGTTTTATGCAATATTCCGCCAACTTGCATTTTTTATGGGTCGGCGGTAGCTTTTTTAATAAAAATTTTTCATTTTTTCTTTTGCAATTTATAATCTTTATTCTAATTTTGCGTTGATAAGTATTAGATATGCAGAATATATGTATAAATATACAGAATTGGCGTTGGTGGCGCACTTCCCTGCGGCACCACTGCCATTCTGTATGTTTATATGAAAATCTCGAATTGGACAATAAATAAGAGATACAGCTTGGAAAATGGGATTGCCGCAGGAAGTGAAACTTCCGGCGGCAATTTTTTTTAATTCGTTCCATCAGCATTTCTCTACTTTGCGACAAACAAACTAATTCTGCGCCAGCAATTCGATTCCGCCTCTCACAAGTCGCTTTTGCAACAGCAATTTCAATATTTTGACAATCAAAAATATTACAATATAAAACAATGAGTAAATTTCAACACTTCCTTCCGGTTGACGATGAAGGCTACTACGGCCGATTTGGCGGTGCCTACATCCCCGAAATTCTCCATGCCAATGTGGAAAACCTCAAAGAAGCTTTCTATCATTGGGCTGACGATGAGGAGTTTAAGGCCGAATTCGATGACCTTATGCGCAACTACGTAGGCCGTCCCTCACCCCTCTACCATGCTCGTCGCCTTTCGGAATACTACAATACCAATATCTACCTCAAACGCGAGGACCTCAACCATACCGGGGCCCACAAAATCAACAACGCTATCGGTTCGGCGCTGCTGGCACGTCGAATGGGCAAGAAACGTATCATTGCCGAAACCGGTGCCGGACAGCATGGCGTGGCCACAGCTACCGTCTGCGCCCTGATGGGTATGGAATGTATCGTTTACATGGGCGCTACCGACGTGGCTCGCCAGCGTCCCAATGTCGAACGCATGAAGATGCTCGGCGCAAAAGTCGTGGCGGTGACTTCAGGTAACAAAACGCTCAAGGACGCCACCCACGAAGCCATACGCGACTGGTGCTGCAACCCCTCCGACACTTTCTACATCATCGGTTCGACCGTTGGCCCGCACCCCTATCCCGAAATGGTGGCTCGTTTCCAATCTGTCATTTCCGAAGAGATGCTCCGACAAGTGCCACAGCTCACCGGAAAAGAGTTGCCCGACTATGTCGTAGCTTGCATAGGCGGGGGTAGCAATGCCGCCGGCGCTTTCTACCATTTCATCGACCGCCCCGAAGTGCAGCTCGTAGCTGTCGAAGCCGCCGGCCTTGGAGTCGACACCGCCGAAACGGCCGCCTCGATGGCCTGTGGCGCCGAAGGTATCATCCACGGCTCGCGCACTATGGTGATGCAGGACGCCGACGGTCAGATTATCGAACCATATTCCATCTCTGCCGGATTGGATTACCCCGGCGTCGGCCCGCTCCACGCCTATCTCCACTCCACCGGCCGTGCCGAAGTGCTTGCCGCTACCGACCGTCAAGCCCTCGATGCCGCCTACCGCCTCACCCGCCTGGAGGGCATCATCCCCGCGCTGGAGTCGGCTCACGCTCTCGCCGCCCTCGATATCAAGAAGTTCGCCCCCTCCGACGTGGTCGTCGTCAACCTCTCCGGCCGCGGCGACAAAGACCTCGAAACCTATCTCAAATACAATGAGGCATCCGGGAAGTAGGCATCCGGAAATTTGATATTGGATATTTCTAACGACTTAAATCACAACTAAATATGAAGATAATAACAAAGACTACCACCATACCAGCCGACCTGGAGACGCCAGTGGGTATCTATCTCAAACTGCGTGATTTATACCCGCAGTCGGCGCTCCTCGAAAGCTCCGACTACCACACGCAGCAAAACTCCGTGTCGCTCGTGGGCGTCGACCCTATCGGCTCTTTCATGCTCCGCGACGACATCATCACTGCCACCTACCCCGATGGCTCCGTCGTAAATATCGAAGTGTCGGAGCACTCCGACGTCACCAACGCCTTAGGCACCTATATCAACGCTTTCCACTTCGACGGCGACCCAACCCCGGGCAACGGCCTCCTCGGCTACACCGCCTACGATGCCGTCAGATACTTCGACAAAGTTTATATCACCAAGCCTTGCGATGAGTTCGCCTCTATCCCCGACATCTACTATATTCTATATCGCTTCATCATCAGGGTCAACCATTTCAACAACGAAATGACCATCATCGAAAACCTGCTACCCGGCCAGGAGAGCCGCACCGACGAGATAAAGGCCATCATCCACAACCACGACATGGCGCAGTACTCCTTCACCCCCGTTGGCGATGTCACTTCTACCATCACCGACGACGATTACAAGGCCATGGTGGAGCGGGGCATAGCCCATGCTCGCCGCGGCGACGTCTTCCAGATTGTGCTTTCACGCCGTTTCGCCCAGCAATTCCAAGGCGACGAATTCAACGTCTACCGCGCTCTGCGTTGCGTCAACCCTTCCCCCTACCTGTTCTTCTTCGACATGGGGGGCTTCAGGGTGTTTGGCTCTTCCCCCGAAACCCACCTGCGCGTGGAAAAGGGGAAAGCCTACATCGACCCTATCGCCGGCACTTTCCGCCGCACCGGCAACGACGAACGCGACCACGAGCTTGCCCGCATGCTCCTCGCCGACCCCAAAGAGAATGCCGAACATATAATGCTCGTCGACTTGGCCCGCAACGACTTGGCCCGCTCGGGCGGTAAGGTGGCCATCGAATTTTTGCGCCAAGTGCAATTCTATTCCCACGTCATACACCTCGTGTCGCGCGTCTCGGCCACGCTGCCCGACGGCGCCGACGTGTTCCGCCTCTTTGCCGGTACTTTCCCCGCCGGAACGCTCAGCGGTGCGCCTAAGGTAAGGGCCATGCAGCTCATCGACGAAATCGAACCCCACAACCGCAAAATCTATGGCGGATGCATCGGCTTCATCGGCTTCGACCATTCGCTCAACCAAGCCATCACCATTCGCAGTTTCGTCAGCATCGGCAACCGCCTCTATTCCCAAGCCGGTGCCGGCATCGTGGCCCGTTCCAACCCCGAAATGGAGCTGCGCGAAACCAACAACAAATTAGGCGCACTTGTCAAAGCCGTTGACTATGCCACAACCTTCAATGAATGAGACTATTATGAAAATTCTTATCATCGACAACTACGACTCTTTCACCTACAATATCGTTGACGCGCTGCGCAGCCTCGGCGTGGTGCCCGACGTGGTACGCAACGACCGCCTCGACCTCGACGCCATTGCCGACTACGATAAAATCATCATATCCCCCGGCCCGGGCATCCCTTCCGAAGCCGGACAGCTGCCGCAAGTGCTCTCTCGCTATGCTTCAGTTAAGCCTATCCTCGGCATTTGCCTCGGCCACCAGGCGCTCGGCGAATTTTTCGGCGCCACGCTCCTCAACCTCGACGATGTGTACCACGGTGTCGCAACACCGATTGAAATCGTCGCCGACGACTACATCTTCGACGGCGTAGACAACGGCGCCGAAGTAGGCCGCTACCACTCATGGGTGGTCGACAGGGCTTCGCTACCCGACTGCCTCGAGGTTACTGCCATGTCGGCCGACGGAGCTATCATGGCGATGCGCCACCGAAGCCTCGACATACGCGGCGTGCAGTTCCACCCCGAGTCGATAATGACTGCCGCTGGTCCTCGCATCCTCGCCAACTGGTTAAATCACTAAATCCCAATTGGTTCACTCACTAAATCCCAAAAGCAATGAAAGAACTACTATATAAAATGTTTGAGCACAAGAACTTATCGCGCGAAGAAGCTCGCGACGTGATGCTCAATATAGCCGACGGGCGCTACAACGACGCCCAGCTGTCGGCGTTCATGACCGTGTTTCTCATGCGGTCGATTACCACCGCGGAGCTTACCGGCTTCCGCGACGCTATCCTCGAGCGAAGGCTCCCCGTCGACTTCGACAATGTCAAGGCCATCGACATCGTTGGCACCGGTGGCGACGGCAAGAACACTTTCAACATATCCACTGCCACCTGTTTCGTGGTGGCCGGTGCCGGCGAAAAGGTGGTCAAGCATGGCAACTACGGCGCCAGCTCGGTGTCGGGCGCTTCCAATGTGCTTGAACACCACGGCGTTAAGTTCACCGCTGACGCCGACCGCCTGCGCCGCTCGCTCGACGAGTCGGGTGTGTGCTACCTTCACGCGCCTTTCTTCTCTCCTGCGTTGAAAAGCGTAGGTCCGGTGCGCAAGGCTTTGGCTGTCAGGACGTTCTTCAATATGCTCGGCCCGTTGGTCAATCCCATGCGCCCGCGCTACCAGTTGCTCGGTGTCTACAACCTCAAACTGATGCGCGTATATGAATATATCGCTCAGAATGAGGGTGTTGCCTGTACCATCGTGCACTCGCTCGACGGCTACGACGAGATCTCGTTGACTTCCCCCTTCAAGGTGAGCGATGCCGCCGGACAACACCTTTTCCTCCCCTCCGACCTCGGCTTCTCCACCCATCAGCAGTGCGACATCTACGGCGGTGACACTATCGCCGAAGCCGCCGCCATCTTCGACAATGTGCTTGCCGGGAAAGCCAATGCCGCTCAGCGCGACTGCGTTGTAGCCAATGCCGCTTTCGCTCTTACTACCCTTAACCCCGGGCTGCCGCTCGACGAGGCCATCGCTCGTGCCAACGAGTCGATTTACTCGGGCAAAGCTCTCGCTGCCTTTAATAAATTTCTTGAAATCAACAGCTTATGAAAGATATCCTGCAACGCATTGCCGCCACCAAACTCGTAGAGGTCGACGCCGCTCGCAGCGTGCTCCCTCTTGAGGCTTTGCGCGAGATGGCTGCGCAGGTGGTTGTGCCAACTCGCTCGTTGAGCCGGCAGATTACGGCCCGCGAAATCGGCATCATCGCCGAGTTCAAACGCCGTTCCCCCTCGCGTGGCGAGATTTCGCCGATGGCTTCCGTGGCCGACGTCGTGGCGGACTATACCGCCAACGGTGCCGCCGCTTGCTCCATCCTCACCGATACCCCCTATTTCGGCGGCGCTCTCACCGACTTGCAGGTGGCGCGTACGGTCACCGACCTCCCTCTGCTCCGCAAGGAATTTGTGGTCGACGAATATCAAATCTACCAGGCTCGCCTTGCTGGCGCCGACGCTGTCCTGCTCATTGCCTCGCTTCTCGACGCGCTGACTATCAGCCGTTTTACCGACATTGCCCATAGCCTGGGCCTGGAGGTGCTGCTCGAATTGCATGGCGAGGAGGAATTGGCCAAGGTCAACCCCGATGCCGACCTCATCGGCGTCAACAACCGCAACCTTCGCGATTTCTCCGTGGCGTTCACTGCCTCTATGTCGCTCATCGACAGGCTCCCGGCCTCGGCGGTGAAGATTGCCGAAAGCGGTATCCATTGCCGCGAGGACCTTATAAGTTTGCGCAATGCCGGTTTCGACGGTTTCCTTATCGGCGAGGCGTTTATGTCAACTCCGTCGCCCGGCGATACGCTGGCGGCTTTCGTAGGCGTAAAGTCATGATTGTCAAGGTGTGTGGCATGCGTCAGCCCGACAATATCGACGCCGTTGCCGCCACTGGCATCGACATGATGGGCTTCATCTTCTACCGCAAGTCGCCCCGTTTCGTCGGTCAGCTCGACATCCGCTCTATTAATGCGCTTAAGGCCAAGGGTATAGACCCCGTGGCGCTATTCGTCGACGAGGATATCGACGTGGTGGTGGCCACTCTGCAGCGCTACGGCTTCACCTCCGTGCAGCTGCATGGCTCGGAAGGCGTTGACTACTGCGACAGGCTCCGCGCCCATGGCTATAAGGTGCTGAAAGCCATCAGTATATCTGACGAAGGCGATGTGGCGCGTGCCGCTCTTTACGATGGCCATGCCGACTTGCTCGTGGTCGACACCAAATGCAACGGCAAGGGCGGTTCGGGTATGAAATTCGACTGGCTCCTGCTCGAAAATGCCACGTTTGCCACCCCCTTTCTGCTCAGCGGGGGTATCGCGGCCACCGATGCTGAGGCCGTGGCTGCCCTCTACCGCTCATCGGCACCGCGAATGGCCGGCGTGGATATCAACTCGCGTTTCGAGACCGCTCCCGCCTTGAAGTCGCCGGCGATTATCTCGCAGTTCCTCAGCCAATTATCTCAACTTATTAAGTAACTATTTATTCTTCAGCATATTATGAACAGACTACAATCCCTTTTCGAGCGTAAGCCGCAGAACTTACTCTCCATATATTTCACCGCTGGGTATCCCACATTAGACTCCGTGGGCGAAATCATTACCACGCTGGTGGCCAACGGAATAGACATGATAGAAGTGGGCGTGCCTTTCTCCGACCCTATGGCCGACGGACCCGTCATTCAGGAAAGCTCTACCGTAGCCTTGCGCAACGGCATGACGCTCCGCCGTTTGCTCGCCGACGTCAAGGCTGTCAGGGCGCAAGTGCCCGACACCCCGTTGGTGCTGATGGGCTACGTCAACCCCATGATGCGCATGGGCATCCGCAACCTCTTTGAAGCGGCCGCCGATGCCGGTATCGACGCCATCATTGTCCCCGACCTCCCCTTCGACATCTACCTGAGCGAGTTCCGCGACCTATGCCGCGAGTTCGACATCCCCATGATAATGCTTATCACGCCCGAGACCTCGGAAGAACGTATCCACCTCATCGACGAGCATTGCGACGGCTTCATCTACATGGTATCGTCGGCCGCCACCACCGGCACCCGCGACAGCTTCGGCCTCGCCCAGCTCGACTATTTCCGACGCATCAACGCCATGAAACTCAACCACAAACGGTTGATAGGCTTCGGCATCTCCAACGCCCGCACGCTCACCGATGCCCAAGCCAATGCCTCTGGTGCCATCATCGGTTCGAAATTCATCAAATCGCTCGCCGCCAACCCCACCGACATCCCCGCCGCCGTCAAATCCCTCCTCCACGCCCTCTCGGAATAACACCCTAACGGCATAATCCCCCACGTAATACCCCAAGGGCATAATCCCCCGGGCTTCAGCCTGGGGGTGACCCACGGTCGCAACGATGCCGTGGGTCGTCGGCCAATCACCCAACATAGGCGGTAAAACCGCGGCCTAATTACATAATGAATTTTGTTGGTGACAGAAAGAAGCCGACGGATGTGAATTGTGTACGAACTCGTACACTTTTTCAAAATCGGGGAATAAAAGATAGAATTTGCGGTAGTGCTGTAGATTACATATCCCGTTTCATCTTTCAATCCATAGATTGATATTTTGAAGGTGTAAACTTCGACTACATCGGTTTCGTCAAAACCGAGAGGGTTTGACAGAGCAAGGACGTCTGTAAGTTCATCGAACATACGCGCCCCGGTGTTGAATTGCGCTATTTTATGTAAATTTGTTAAAGATACTTTTTTATTACATTCTTAATCAAAATAGCATTTTCGCAATACCAATTAAAAACCTCTTGCCACGAATCTTCATTGTCAAAATCCAAAAACTTAGTGAGATAGAAACGAGCTGCTTTATTGGCTTCTTTCCAAACAACAGAGCCTTCGAGCTTTGCTTCAATAGCTTCTTTATCGCTTGTAAGCGTGTGGTAGAAATCTTTATTATCACCAATATATATACCGATAGTGGCTTCTCTTTTTTGCCGTTTTGCTTCAAGGCAGATGTGACAAACGCCTGTGCCGAGTGCAATATCATACCAGTTTTGAGCTTGAGCAGTCCTTAGATTGAATGAATCAGCAAATTTTTGATGTTTGCTGGCATACTCGTTGAATGCTTGCCAATATTTTAGTTGTAAAGAGGCTACAGGCGTAAGTTCAGTAGTTTGTTTTACTGTTTTTCCCCAATCATTAGGCCTCTCCACAATATTGAATTTTGGAGCAGGATTTGAATCTCCGATTTTCCAAAGTTCAATTTCAAGAAGGTAAAAACCGATTTCTTTATCCGTATGAGCATTTAACCATTCAATGGCTTGTCTATGTTCATCACGAGCCTTTTTTACAATCCAAATAATAATCGATGCATCTTTACCGGATGCGTAAGTTATTAGTTTGCCAAGGTGGTCGTGATTTGTGTCCTCAAGCTGATTTTCGATAATGATTTTGCGGTCTGTACTTTCTTCTTTAGCAAAAATATCAAGAGAGAAACTACCAACAGGCGACTCTCTTTCTTCAAGAACTATATCAATACCAATTGTTTCACTAAGAAGAGCTAAGTTGTCTTCCTTTGCGAGCCATGGGGTGAAATCTTTAGCCTCATTAGGCCATATTTCACGGAGGTCTTTTATCTGTTTGAGCTTGTCAAGTTTCATATTATTTACTATTTCTTAGCTTACGTTTGTTTGAAATTGCTTTAAATCTTACTTGAAGATTTATTTTCAAGTAATACTTACCATTTTCCTGATACAGCCAGCCAAATAGAAATGGCTTCTTAGGTTTGCCTGTTTTGGGATCAAGCCTAATATGTCCCGGGTTATCTTCGTCCTCTCCGGTTGAAGGCTGCTCTATACGAGTGGCGTTGAGCAAATATTGGTGGAAGCGATTAAGCTCATGAATGTGGTAGCAAACTATGTCGCCATCTTTCTTAACCACGATTTGTCCTCCATCGGCATCATAGAAACCACTCCATGGCTTTTCGGGAGTCATTCCCATTGCTGCATCTTGCAAGAAGCGAGCAATCTTCACTTCGTAAACCGGGCTATTCTCGGCTATGCGATAGCCTAAAGGATTTTGAGCGTTTAATTCTTCGATTATCTGGGCCCACGATGATATACTTTTTGAATACTTTAGCAATAAGGCATTTGCAAGAATTATAGGCAAAGCGCCGTCTATCGTCCGAAGATTTTGCGTAAGGCAGTCCGATTGAATTCTGTCAAAAGAGATAGTCCCGCCAAGTTCTTCAATCTTTGCTAATCGTGCTGAAATCTTACTCGGCAAGTCATCGTATGTTTCAGCATTAAATATATCACAATCCACATTTACACCTTCCGGGAACTCAACTTTATAAATGAAATTGGTTGCACCGCTCGCATTAAGCAACGTGGATGTGCTATTGATATGATTTCCAGTTAAATCCAACCAGAATATCTTTATAAAGCTGTTGAATTTGCTCGTATCTTTCACATTGTTGCGAAACAAATTATCTATAAAGGCAGTTGTGGCTGAAGTCTTATCTTCAGAATTGGAATACATCTTTAACAGGGCGGCAGCCTCATCCAAAAAGTGCTCGGCAGGAGTGCACAAGAGCACTTCGCCATCTAATGAGGTAATCATTACTCCAACGCTCTGTAAATCTTCATGGTAGATATGCTTTCTATCATATGCAATCACATAGCAAGGGTAAAAAATATCGCTAATTTTTGCGATATTTTTTCCGTCGGTCAAAATCTTCTTGAAATATTCATTCATAGTGAAGACAAGTATTTTTGGTGGTGTTTCTCAAGTAATTCTCTTTGTGGCAAGAATTTATCGGGAAGATGTATCTTGGTGCCCTTCAATTGCAATAAGTAGCTCTGTGAGGCGTCACTGTCGATATTGTCTATCAGGCTGTCAGAAATCACAATATCAAAATCGGGCGTTATCGAAATGAGCAACTTGTCGTAAGCCTTATGGAAAAACGGATTTAAACACAAACCATTCCTCGGATTAGTTCGGTTGGCCTCATCTTCAGCCCAATCCACAATGTGACAGGCTTCTACAAGTTCGGATTTTTGCACTCCTGAAATGCAACAACGGAAATTGTAGGAATTCATCACGGCGGCTCGGAAGAACGACTGATTTACACGCTGGCGAATAACAGTCTCCCTTTCAGCGCCTTGGGGCAGATTTTGGATAGAAATCTCGGCAGTTTCTTCAATGGGTTTGTTTAGAAATTGAGCGATGAGCCGCTCACTTTCGTAGGCAAGGCGCTCGGGGTTGCCGTAAAATTCTTCCCACACGGCTTCTTCCTCTTTCGCCCCATGTTTAAGTCCTGTGATTCCTTGGCTTTTTAAGTCGGGGTCAAGTCGCCCGATATTGCCAATCTTCATGTTAAGCGCACTCGGCGAACGACCGATGATGCGAGCATATTTCACCACCAGCGGATGCGTCTTACTGCTGCTCTTAAATGGTATTTTGCAGTAAAGGTTGAACGCAATAATCGTTTCTTCGCGAGTCCACTTATTCATCATGTATCCTCCTTGCTGTCATCATGTTTTAGTAAAAACATGGTCTTTTGTCGCTCTATTTCTGCTTTTAGCTGCTCACGTGTTGGCATGTAAGTCATATATTTTGAGGCAAACAAGTGAGCATTGTCATGTAGAATGGAATATCGAGCAATATCCTCATCAGTGTCTTCGCAC
>JAQXRH010000011.1 GCA_029218425.1 Bacteroidales bacterium
GATATTTGCGTTTCTTGGAGCTATCGCAGTTCGGTATGGCTTTTTGCTCAAGAGTTTTATCAAAAACTTTGCTAAAATCGTCACAAATTGAAAAAATTTCTATAATTTTGTTGTTAGGAAACATAGCGGTGTTTTTATTATTTTTTTTGCAATACAAATTTACAAAAATTACCGCAATTTTCCTGATTTTCAGCTAATTAAATTTCGTCAAACTCACGTTAATATATATGACGACAAAAATAAAATTATCCACAATTACTCCTGTTGAACTTCGTGATTGCTGGCAAAGTGAATCGAGTGATTTTACTCCTTGGTTAGCTAAAGAAGAAAATATGAAACTTCTTGCAGAAGCTATTAATATAGATGAACTTGAAGTTATTGCACAAGAAGAATATGTAGGTCCCTATCGAGCAGACATTCTTTGTAAAGAACCAGGTACGGAAAAATTTGTTTTGATTGAAAACCAACTCGAAAAAACAGACCACACCCACCTTGGTCAAATTATGACATACGCAGCAGGTCTTGATGCAGTTACTATAATTTGGATAGCCCAACGATTTACTGAGGAGCACCGTGCTGCTATTGATTGGTTGAATAACATTACCGATAAAGAGTTTAATTTCTATGGCATTGAAATTAAACTTATTAAAATAGATGATAGCTGTGCTGCTCCAGTTTTCAACGTCATTGCAAAACCGAATGATTCTTCTAAATCTGCACGTTCAGCAAGTTCTCAAAAATCAATTGATGATAAAACTGATACAGAAAAATTCAGATATGAGTTTTGGCTATCTTTCATTGAGTATATGAATGATAATCCTTCTAAACTGTTTAGACCACAACGAGCATCGGATAACCATTGGATGAACATTGCCATAGGTACTTCAAAAGCAGGCATCTGTCTGCTAATAAACCAAAGGGACAACAAGATAACTACTCAATTGTATATTAATAATGATATTGAAAAGAAACTATTTGATGCTTTATTAGTGTACAAAGAAAAAGCGACATCTGAAATCTGTCAGAATCTTGATTGGCGTCGTCTTGATGGGAAAAAATCTTCAACAATAGACTTGGTTTTGAATTGCGACCTTTCCGACAAATCCAAACATAACGAATTGTTTGAATGGCTTAAAGTAAACACAGAGAAATTCATAATGTTCTTTAAACCTATATTGAAAAACACAAAGATTTAGTTTTCAATATATAATTATGGAAGATTACGACGATTTAGGTTCTTACAATGGCGATGTTGAACACGATATGTGGGTTGACTACGACCATTATCAGAACACCGGGGAACCCGATGTGTTCGACGAAGAAGATATTGATGAAATTGTTGACGAACCAAACAACTGGGACTAACTACCTCATTCAATGTTGAATTATAAATTCCTACATAATATGATTAAATTACCTTTTACTTTCACAAATCTTTTGGACGGCGAAGACGTCACTATTGATTTGTACGATGTTGCTTATATAACCGCTGAATCTACTTTGGCGGACGATGCAACAGGAGAAGTTTTGGACTTCGAGAAAGAGTGTGTTATTATCACTATGAATAATGATTCTTTTTACGTCGCAGATATACCACTTTCTTCAGCTCTTAATCTTTCTAAGGAATATTGGAGAATTAAATCTAAAAAAGCTATTAAAGAATTGTTCAAAAATAATTGATTAGGGCATTCCGGCTCTGCCGTCGGGCTATCGCTACGCGCTTTCCCTCACGCTCGGCATTGCTCAAACGAGTTTGGCACTGCTCTCGCTTAATCGGTCAAGTCGTGAACGGAGCCTCGGTCTCCGCCATACGGCTTCAACCTTTAGCTCAACGAGCGTAGGCGAGTTAATCGCATTACTCATACAGCGGGCTTCGGCACCAACTTTAAGGTTGGATCCGAAGTCCGCTTTTCATTTGGAGTGGTCGCTTCTCGGTAACCATCCGAAACAGGCCGGCTTTTATGGCCCCACTATATGCCCATAGTTCCCACTATAAAAATATCCCTATCATTGAGATTGCAACGCGATCTTAAATGATAAAGCCGTGGGGTTTAAAACATATTCTTAACGTGTCGCGCTATTTATAATGACAATTTTTTGTAATTTTGCACCAATTTATTTCTTTTTGCAAACGCAACAACCAACATTTCGTTCACAATGACGTCAGCAATCCCGACTCGTTCGCAACAGCTTGTCAATCTTGCCGACAAGCGCATCATAATACTCGACGGTGCTTTCGGCACCATGCTGCAAAGCCTCAACCTATCGGAGCAAGATTTCCGCGGCGCGCGCTTTGCCGACCATGCGTGCAACCTTCGCGGCTGCAACGACGTGCTATGCCTCACACTTAGCGACGCCGTAGCCGATATCCACCGCCAATATTTGAATGCCGGAGCCGACATCATAGAGACCAACTCGTTCAACGCCAACGCCATATCACTTGCCGACTACGGTCTCTCCGACCTTGCCGAAGAAATCAACCTTGCCGCGGCGCGTATCGCACGGCAGGTGGCCGACGAGCATCGCCGCGCCACCGGACACGACGTTTTCGTAGCGGGCAGCGTCGGTCCTACCAACAAGTCGCTCACCATGGCCGTCACCCTCAACGACAACATCGGTTGGGACACCATGGTCGACGCTTACGCCACACAGGTAGAGGCGCTCATCAACGGCGGCGTCGACCTGCTCATCATCGAGACCATCTTCGACACGCTCAACGCCAAAGCCGCCATATACGCCGCGCTGAAAGCTTTCGACACTACTGGCATCACCCTCCCCATAATACTCTCCGTGACACTTACCGAAAGCGGGCGCACCCTCTCGGGGCAATCGTTGGAAGCTTTCGTAGCCACGATAGCCCATGCCGCGCCATTTGCCGTAGGGCTAAACTGCGGTTTCGGGATAGAAGGGATGGTGCAACACATCGCCACCCTACAATCGCTCGTACCGCGAGTGTCGGTCTACGCCAATGCCGGTCTGCCCGACAAGCTGGGCCGATACACCGAGACGCCGTCGATGATGGCCGACGCCCTGCGTCCGCTGCTACAGTCCTCGCAAATCAACATTGTGGGCGGATGCTGCGGCACCACCCCCGACCATATACGCGCCATTGCCGACCTCGCCCGGCAATTTGCCCCCCGCCCCTATCGCGCGCCCGGCAACACGCTGACTCTTGCCGGACTGGACACCCTCGCCATCTCCCCTGAAAGCAATTTCATCAACGTGGGCGAACGGTGCAACGTGGCAGGCAGCCGCAAGTTCCTCCGCCTCATCAAGGAGGGCAACTACGACGAGGCCCTCGACATAGCTCGCACCCAAGTGGAAAAAGGCGCACAGATTGTCGACGTCAACATGGACGACGCCCTGCTCGACGCTCCCCAATGCATAGCCCGCTTCCTGCGCCTTACGCAGGTCGACCCCGACATCGCCGCCGCGCCTATCATGGTCGACTCGTCGGATTGGAACGTAATACTCGCCGGGTTGAAGACCATACAAGGCAAACCCGTCGTCAACTCCATATCGCTCAAAGCCGGCGAAGACGCTTTCATAGAGCACGCCAGGGAGATACGCCGCTTCGGTGCCGCAATGGTGGTTATGGCCTTCGACGAACAGGGTCAAGCCACCTCCTTCCAACGCAAAATCGAAATATGCGCCCGAAGCTACCAACTGCTCACCACCCGCGCCGCCATCCCTCCCCAAGATATCATCTTCGACCCCAACATACTATCCATAGCCACCGGCATGGCCGAGCACAACCGCTACGCCGTCGACTTCATCGAAGCCACCCGGTGGATTAAGCAACACCTCCCCCACGCCAAAGTGAGCGGCGGGCTGTCCAACCTGTCATTCTCATTCCGAGGCAACAACACAGTGCGCGAAGCGATGCACGCCATATTCCTGTCGCACGCAATTCCTGCCGGCATGGACATGGCCATAGTGAACGCCGCATCGCTACCGTCGCCCGACGACATTTCCACCAAGCTATCACGTCTTGTCGACGACGTAATCCTCGACAAGACGCCCGACGCCGCCGACCGCCTTGTCGACGAGGCCCAGCTCATACTCCAGCAGAAGGAAGCGCAAAGCGCAGCCTCCGGCCATCAGCCGGCTGCCGAGACCGCCGCACTCACCCCCACCGAAGCTCTCACCTCGGCTGTGGCCCGCGGATTGTCGGCCAACCTCGGCTCGCTGGTCAACGACGCGCTGCAGCAGATCGGTTCGGCGGTAAATGTGATAAACGGCCCACTGATGGACGCCATGAACCTCGTGGGGCAACGCTTCAGCGAAGGTAAAATATTCCTGCCGCAAGTCGTGAAAAGCGCATCGGCGATGAAAGCCGCCGTCGACATCCTCACCCCGGTCATCGAAGCCGAAAAAGCCGACGGCCAAAACGACGGCACATCCTCCCGGCCCAAGATGGTGATAGCCACCGTCAAAGGCGACGTCCACGACATTGGCAAAAACATAGTGTCGGTGATCATGCGCTGCAACGGCTACGACGTAGTCGACCTCGGCGTCATGGTGCCCGCCGAGACTATAGTGCAACGCGCCCAAGAGGAGAACGCCGACATCGTAGGCCTCTCCGGCCTCATCACGCCATCGCTCGAAGAGATGTGCAACGTGGCTCGCCTGATGGCCCGCACGGGGTTGACAATGCCGTTGTTCATAGGCGGCGCGACGACCTCCGACCTCCACACAGCCATCAAAATAGCACCGCTATACTCCGCGCCGGTGGTCCACACTCGCGACGCTGCACAGATGCCCGGCCGCGTCAAGGAATTTATCGACCCCGCCACTGCCCCTGAAGCTGGCCGACGGCTCCTCGCCGAGCAGCAACAGCTCCGCACCTCGGCCGATGCCCCGGCGCGCCTGCTGGCCCTCGCCGAAGCCCGTGCGCTAAAAGCCCGATACCCCCACGACAACTCTCGCATCGCCCCACAGCAGCTTGCCTACCGCTGGGAGATAGCCGCACTGCGCAGGCTCGTCAACTGGCGCGCATTCCTCGCCGCCTGGAAACTCGACGCTTCATTTGCATCACTTGCCCCCGACGCCCACCCATCGGCCTGCCCACACTGCGCCGCCAACAGCCCCGCCAACAGCCCCGCCTCGCTGCGGCAAGCTAAAGCCCTCGAAGCACAGCGGCTGCTCAACGATGCCAATGACGCGCTCAACGACTTGGCATCCAAAGGGTTCACCGTCAACGCCATACTATCATGCTTGCCAGCCTACGCCAACGACGATGACGACATAACCATCGTATCCGGCAACGACAAACGCGTAGCCATACCCACCTTGCGCCAGCAACTTGACGACAACGGCAAACCGCGTCTCTCGCTCGCCGACTTCATCAACCCCGCGGCACCGGACAGCTCCCCCGACGACTATATCGGCATCTTCGCCGTATCCACCGGCACGCCAATGCAGAAACTCATCGACGACATAGCAGCCACCGACGAATACCGCGGCCTGATTTACCGCACCGTGGCCGACCGTCTCGCCGAAGCCGCCACCGAGGCCTCCCACCGCTCCGCGCTCCACGACTGGGGCTACTACCACGCTGCCGACAATGGCAATGCTTGCGAAAACGGCAATGGCGGCAATGGCGATAATGGCGACAATGGCGAAAACCAGGGCGCAAACGCCGTCAACCTCACCGATTTAGACCTCGACCTGCACTCCATACGTCCGGCCGTGGGCTACCCCTCGCTGCCCGACCAATCGCTGATATTCCTTTTGGACGACATCCTCGACTTCAGCCAAATAGACATGCAGCCCACCGACACCGGAGCCCTCAACCCGCCAGCCTCGACCGCCGGACTTATCATCCTCAACCCCCAAGCCCGCTACTTCGTAATAGGCAAAATCGGCGACGACCAACGCACATCCTACCTCAACCGCCACCCGCTCCAACGCCCCGACCGAGCCCGCTTCCTGCCATAAGTCCAAAACCGTAAGGGCCAACCCATTACCGCCACACGAGCCGCCATGCGAGGCGCCACACAAGCCGCCATGCGATGCGTCACACAAGCAGGAGCATTACCGCCTCGTCGCAACCTCATCATCGCCCCATCGCCGGCCCTTCATCGCCGCGTTATCGCCGCGTTAAAAAAAATATTTGCAGAATACCGATTAAAAGCGTACCTTTGCAGAGCGAAAGCACAAGGTAGGTCCGGTAGCTCAGCTGGATAGAGCATCTGCCTTCTAAGCAGACGGTCATGCGTTCGAGTCGCATCCGGATCACCAAAGGGTCATCACCTAAACAAGGTGGTGACTCTTTTTTTTGTGCCTATACTTGTCTATCACTCAGCGACTTATATTTCGTAACTATTTGTATTATAATGTTTTAGCAATTTTCTTACTAAATTATCCTGGTACAAATTAGGGGTCAGCTGCAAAAGTCGGTTGAAGTGTTAAAATGCTATCCGAGTGTGAAAATATTTTAAGCGCATAGTTATGAGGTTCGGGAAAGGGGATCTATGAAAAGATGCTTTTGGACAACAACTTATGTTGATAGAATTATGTCAAGCAATTAAACAGTTCATTCAGCCTCCACAAAACACCACAATTTAACAACCGCTTTTTTACATTGACCCTTACAAGGTCAGCTGCAAAAGACGGTTGAATTGTTAAAAAGCTACCCGAGTGAAAATTTTTATCTACTTTAGTCAGTACATACCTTTTATTGGACAAAAAACATACTATTTTATCCAGTACAGTGAATTTATTGGATAAAATTGATTATCTTTGCAGTCTAATATGACTGCAAAATGAAAAATATAATCCTCAATCAAAGGGCTGAACGTGATGAGCTGATGGCTCGTCCCTATCAGCAGCGAAACACAAGATACGATTTTGATGAGTTACTCGCTAATCCGCTAATCAAATTGATTACGGGACCTCGCCGTGTCGGTAAGTCTGTGTTTGCATTGCTCATGTTGCAGGGTAAGAACTTTGCCTATCTCAATTTTGATGACAATCTTCTGCTCAAAAACTGGGACGAGGATTTGGTAATGCAGATGCTTGACGATGTGTATCCGGGCTATGAATACCTGTTGCTTGATGAAATCCAGAACCTGCCTGATTGGGATTTATGGGTCAATAAACTGTATCGTAGAGGCAAAAATTTGATCATTACAGGTAGCAATGCCAAGATGCTGAGCAGTGAAATGGCTACGGTATTGACGGGTCGTTATCTCCAGATTGAAATGCTGCCCTTCAGCCTTGAGGAAATGATGCGCTGGAGAAATATCAATCCCACTCTTGAAGAGCAATCTGCACAGGCTATCGTTGTTGCTGATGACTACATGCGAAACGGAGGCTATCCCGAAACTATTCAGTCTCGTAACATCACTAAAAGCTACCTGTCAACACTGTTTGACTCAATTCTGTTGAAAGACGTCGCCAAACGCCATAAGGTCAGGAACACAACCGATTTATATAATCTTGCCACTTACCTACTCTCCAATTTCTGCAACCCTATTTCTGCGAATGACCTTGCGGCGGAGTTGGGATTGTCAAGCGTAACGACAACCAAAAAATTCTGTGATTATTTGGCAGAGCCTTACCTGTTCTTCTATCTTCCGCGCTTCAACAACAAGATGAAGTTGATGAAGAAAGCACCGAATAAGGTATATGTTGTTGATAATGGTTTTGTGCAAAGCACGGCTTTCAACCTGAGTGAGAACCTCGGCAGGCTGTTGGAGAACCAAGTGTTTGTGGAACTATTACGTCGTGGGCATATTCCCGGCAAGACACTGTTCTACTATCGAACACGCAACGATAAGGAGATTGATTTCGTCACTCGAAAAGGTAGTAAGGTGGAGCAGCTCATTCAAGTGTGCTACGATATGTCCTCCGAGAAAACCCGAAAACGCGAACTTGATGCCCTCGTCGAAGCCGCCGAAGAACTCCACTGCGACAATCTCCTCGTCATTACCAACTCTAAAGAAGAAAAAATCGAGTGGAAGGAGAGGATGATAATATTAAAATCTATAAGTAAATTCTAAATAGTTCATACCTTTTCTTGCAAAAATGCTACTGAGGGCGGGCTATGCCGATGCCGAGTGAGAGGTACTCAAAATGTAAGTGATGAGGCGTTTTTGCAACGCCTCATCACTTACATTTTGTGCGCATGAAGGGACTCGAACCCCCACGTCCTAAGACATTAGATCCTAAGTCTAACGCGGCTACCAATTACGCCACATGCGCGAATTGTACGGCAAAGGTAAGCATTTCCTCCGACATTCCCAAATTTTTTTTTTGCAATAGATAAATCAGTTTTGAAATCCAATGCTATCCAAATGCTATCCAGTGCCATTACCAATGCTATCCAAATGCTATTACCAGTGCTATCGTTACTGATATCTTATGCAATGGGTTATACGTTTATGGGGCTATTTGAGAGGGCGGCGGCGAGGGTGCGGGCGGCGGTGGTGCGGGATTGGAGGATGGCCGCTACGGAGCTGTCGGCGATGGTGCCTCTTACGGCTTGGAAGTCGGCGGTTTGCTCGGCGGGGTCGTAGAGGCCGAAGCCGGCCGTTGCTCCGGGGATAGTGTGGTCAAATTCTTTCATGGCATCTCGGCGGAGCATCTCGGTGAATTGCGTGTCCAAGCGTAGCCAATCGTCGAGCATGTTTTTGATGCCGGCATTGTCGATGTCGGCGATGGTTATGCCCATGGTGTCGGCAATTGTCGAAGCCACCCACTGCCATTCGCAATCGCGATATGAGCGTTCCCAATCTACATTATTCAGATTGCATATTTGGGCAACGTCGGCGCCGGCAGGGATTGTCATTCCCGCCACGTCGAGCCATCTATGGGCGGCGGCGGTTTCATCGAAAGCCAAAGGCATGCCGTCGGCGACACGTCGGAGGGCGACACCGAGGAGGTAGTATTGGAGAGCGTCGCGATAGAGCTGCAGACCTCGCCGAGCGTGGGGAGCAGTGACGATATAGCCGTCGCCGTGGTAAATTTCCGCGTCGGGCTGGGAGGATGTCATCTTTTCCAGCAGGCTTATGCCGTCGATAATACGTTGGGCTATATATGGGTTGAAGAGGTCGAAAGTGATAGCGTCGGCCGGGGCTGCGGGACGATGGTCGCGGCGGGGCCATTTGTCGATGTCGCGGGCGATGCCGATGCTGCCGAGGGTGATAGCCGGGATTACCTGTGAAGCGCCGGAAGCACCGGCCACGAGGTAGGAGAACGGCAGCGCCGAGGTGTCGGGATGGGATTTATGTGAGCCCATCACCACGGAGAAAGCGCCGATGTGGGCCGGCCACATTATGTAGGCCCCCGAACCGAGTTTCACGCCGCGCTGCATGATGCCGTGGTGGCAGGGGCCGCTTTTGTAAAGGTGGTTGCTCTGATTGGCGCCTGATCCGGCATTGAACATCGAGGTCATGCACCCGATGAGGAGCGTTGACTTGTGCATCGAGACGGTGAACGGACCGGCAAAGAGAGCCGCTGCTTCGCCGTTTTCGAGGATGCAATTGGAGAAAATCAGGGAGTGGTGGGCGCTGAAGCCGTTGGCCACGCGGCTGCCTTCGCCCACGAATACATGGTCCAAACGGGCGGCGGTATCAACGGTGGATTGGCGGGCGAAGATGAAGTCGGAGGCGATGACATCGGTACCGACATAGGCATTTTCGCCCACAGTGCCGTTGACCAAACGCGATGCGCTTTCCACTATGGCATTTCGGCGGACGTTTACGGCATCGACCCAGGCAGTGTTGACCACCACAGCATGCTCGCCGATGAAAGAGCGGCGGCACCGCGCATCGGCGGCAATGGCAGCGATACGCGATTTCAAGGCGTCGACAGCAGCCTTGTCGTGGCGGCACATAGCGATAGCCCAAGCCTCCTGCGCCGTAAGTCCGTAATGCATAGGCACTTCACGGCCGCCCGTTTCGCTGAGCACGTCGACTTCGACGCCATTGCCATGGCTTGTCGCGCCCACGCAACCGATAGTACCCACGTTGCATATAATAGCGTTGTCGCAGATGTCGCAATCGCTTATCACATTGCCGACATTGGAGATGTGGACATCGCGGCCCACCTTGCAGTCGGCAATACGGGCATTGTAGATGCCAGCCTCGTAGGGAGTAGAGCGGTAACTACCGTTGCGTTGGGCAGGGAGCAACACCACGCATCCGTCGAAGGCGACATTGCGGTAGCGGTCGGCCACGAAAGGGTCGGCCACGCTAATGTTGTCCCAGCATGTGCATCGGCAGCCCTGAAGCGTGAGCTGGCTTATCTCGTCGGCGGTAGGGTGGCGTAGGCTCATATCATCCTATAGAATTAGAAGCTAAACTTTTCGGCAATTTCAGCGAAGCTGTAGCCACGCATATCCTTGTCGGAGAGGAGCATATCGTCGGGGGAGATGCGCCAATCGATGCCGAGCTGCGGGTCGTCGAAACGCAACGTAGCTTCGGCTTGCGGAGCATAGACATTGTCGACTTTATACTGGAACTGGGCCACGTCGCTGAGCACCACGAAGCCATGGGCGAAGCCGCGCGGCAAGAAGAGTTGACGGCCATTGTCGTGCGACAGCTCCACTGCAATGTGCTGACCGAAGGTGGGAGAAGCCTTGCGCAGGTCGACAGCCACGTCGAGCACCGTGCCTTGCGACACCCTTACTAGTTTGGCTTGCGAGAACTCCCCTTTCTGGAAATGAAGGCCGCGCAACACCCCCTTGGAAGAGAACGACTCGTTGTCTTGGATGAAATTGACGTCGCCTACATGCGATTTAAATTCATCCATTTTGAAAGTCTCGGAGAAATAACCGCGAGCATCGCCGTATCGTTTAGGTTCGATCACCCACACGCCCTCAATCTTTTGCTGAATAAATTGCATCTTATATGTAATAGTTTTTACAGTAGTTGATTGTTTTGGCAAAATTAAGTAATTTTGCCATATAATTTGATAAGTAATGTAGAAAATTTGCGCGTCTACGGCACATATTGCAGGCGACAAGGCAATACTAAAAACCGCCGAGACAGCGCATACAATATCATATAGCACGATGAATATAATACTTTTTGATGCGCCCGAAGTGCGCGAGAATTTGCTCCCAATGTCATTCACCCGCCCCGTAGCCGACTTCAGGGTAGGCATCACCACAATACGTCAAAAGTGGGAGACGGTAATAGCAGGAGATTACTCATACCTCACAGCCGACTATCTGTCGGAGAAATATGCGATGGCCGAATGGGCCACCGGCGACAACCTATTCGTAGCCGGGCATATCATACCCGACTATGGCGAGACATTCCGCGAGGCAGTGCTGTCGTTGCGGCAAGGCGAGGTGTTGGCGTATAAAGGAGAGACAGTGGCATATCGCGGCGATGTGCCGTCGTTCAAGGCCGGCAAATTCGCCGCCGTGAAAGAATGGGAGGGGGAGCTGACCGCCATACACTATGTATATGATGTATTTCTGAACAACGGCGCCCAAATCGAGAAAGATTTCGCCATCATCGACAAGAGCGACAATCAGCCGTTGTCCGACACCAACATCCTCATCGGCGATGCCGTCGACGCGTCGGGGCGCAGCATGCTCTACATAGCCCCGGGTGCCACCGTCGAGGGCGCTATCATCAACGTAAAGAACGGGCCGGTATACATAGGGCCGGAAGCCGAAGTGATGGAAGGGTGCTGCCTGCGCGGGCCGATAGCCCTATGCGAGCACTCGGTATTCAACATGGGCACAAAGGTGTATCCCGCCACCACCGTAGGTCCTTGGAGCAAGATGGGCGGCGAGCTCAACAATGCCGTGGTATTCGGATACAGCAACAAGGCGCATGATGGATTTCTCGGCAATGCCGTGATAGGCGAATGGTGCAACCTCGGTGCCGACTGCGTGGCATCAAATCTCAAGAACGACTACTCCAAAGTGCGCGTATGGAACTACCCAACGCACCGGTTCCAGCGCACCGACTTGCAATTCTGCGGGCTCATCATGGGCGACCACTCCAAGGCCGGCATCAACACCATGTTCAATACTGCCACCGTGGTGGGCGTAGGGTGCAACATCCACGGTTCCGGCTTCCCACGCACGTTCATCCCATCGTTTAGCGAGGGCGGTGCCGCCGGGTTCAACGACGTGCAGCTTTCGAAATTTTTCGACATTGCCGAACGCGCTATGGCACGCAGGCATAAGCAGCTCACCGAGGCCGACCGCCGCATCTTCGAGGAAATATACCGCATAGCCGACACATATAAGTAGCTCACTCACCCGTTAGCCCTACAATGACAATGAGGAAGACACTTATAGCCGTCATAGCGTCGTTAGCGATACCGGCCGCCTTGGCACCGACAGCCGCTTCGGCCCAGGATACTGCCACTGTCGAGGCCGATGACCAGTCGCAGTCAGCAGCCACGGCCGAGGCTGCCGGCAATCGAGCCGGAGCCGCGCCGCAGTCAGCAGCCACGTTTGTTGTGCCCAAATGGTTTCCCAAAATCAATGGGACGATCAGGTCGAACTACGAGGTCAACACCGACGACGGCGCCAGCCATTTCCGCGTGCGCAACGCCCGCATCAGTTTCACCGGGACGATAGTACCCGAATTTGAATACAAAGCCGAAGTCGACCTGTGCGACGAAGGGAAAATCAAGATGCTCGACGCCTACGTGCGTTACCTTCCCGCAGCGTTGCCCGTAACAGCCACCATAGGCCAGATGCGAGTGCCATTTACCATCGACGCCCATCGTGCACCCCACCAGCAATATTTCGCAAACCGTTCGTTTATAGCCAAATACGGCGGCAATGTGAGAGACGTAGGTCTTGCCGGGCAATACACGTTGAAAGGGGAAGTGCCGCTTACGGTTCAAGCCGGAGTGTTCAACGGGTCGGGGCTGACCAACCAAAAGGACTATTGGACCAAGACCTTCAACTTCTCCGTCAAGACCATGGCGACGATCGCCGGGGTGCTCACATTGGAAGCCAGCTGCCAGAAATCTCGGCCCGAGGACATCAGCATCATGATGTGGAACGGCGGGGCAGCGTTCGATGACGGGTTGTGGCATATCGAAGCCGAATACCTGCGCAAGAACTACATGCACGCCGCATTTGACGGCGTCAATATAGTCAACACATTCATATCGCGAAAATTCCCCTTGCGGCGCAACGTATCGTCGATAGCCGCCCTTGGCCGTTACGACTATATGGACGACCATTCCGACGGCATCAAGAACGACATGGGAGAATTGTCGGTCACAACGCCGCAACGCCACCGCATGACGCTCGGCACCACCCTATCCTTCGGTACCACGCGCTACATTGAAGTGCGCGTCAACTACGAAAAGTATTTCTACCAAAAAGATGCCGTCATTCCGATTTCCGGCCACGACAAAATGGTAGTGGAAGTAATGTGCCGGTTCTGATTGGTGCTTAACGGCGGCTGGCGGCAGGTGGCTAGCGTGGAAGCCGTGTCAATGCATCGGCTGACATAAACGATAAAACCGCGGCTCCGAAGATTTGAAGATTCTTCATCGCATTTTCATCGCAACACATTTTTTGTGTAGATTCCAAAACGAAGTGCCCCACATTCCAAAACGAAGTGCCCACATTTTTGCGCATTTTTTTGTCGCATATAATTGGATAATTCCGACAAAAATTGTATTTTTGCGATGCAGGTCGCATAAAAGGCTACTGCATAATGTCATTGGTTAAGCTCAATTCAAACATTACGAGTTTGATTTCATGATTCACTTATAGGAATACTAAAGTATTATTTACAGCGTAACTACTTAATACATACACCTAACCAACCGAGCAGCTCAGCGGAGCCACGCTCTTAAAAGTCACATAATTTCAATTACGTTATCACCACACCGATGGTCAATTATCGCTTTACAGACACCAGGCATCAGAAACGATAGCCGGGAATGTGCGCTGTTGACGTTTCCTACGATGCCCGCAAACGGCGTCGGCAGGTAGCGAGCGATGCTGTATAGCCATCGGCCAACGACAAATAGCCACAAAAGAAATGCCACATAACGACATGATAAAAAATATTTGCCAAACCTTGATTGACGGTGAAAGCCGTGAGGTCGTGTAGCCGCCAATTTTGCCATTTTTCATTGAGAGATGGCGAAGTAATAGTGATAATTAAAGATTAAGAACCCGTTTATTATTAGGGCCGGTCTGCACTACCGGATCCCTAACCTATGGATGTCCGTAACAAGTGATTGCTGCGGACATTCGCTTTATATAAGGGGGAGGCGGGGCGAAGAGCTGCCACATATCGGGGTAGTCATCGCATGAAGATATCCAAAAAGATATCTTTTTACCATGGTCAACAAATTATTTTCATTAAAAATGAAAACAAATAGAGAAAATTGCGTATTTTTGTAAGAAAATAGCGAGAAGGCAACTACAATGGCCTCTTGCCCCATATTTTCAAAGCTACAATAATACTAAACCAATAATATTATGGCAACAGATATCGATTGGGCCAACTTATCATTTGGCTACCGCAAGACAAGTTACAATGTACGTTGCACCTACCGCGACGGCAAATGGGGCGAAATCGAAGTCACTGATTCGGAATACCTCAACATGCACATAGCAGCGACAGCGCTCCACTATGGCCAGGAAATATTTGAGGGTCTCAAAGCATTCCGAGGCAAGGATGGCAAGATACGTATCTTCCGTCTGGAGGCCAACGGGCAGCGCATACGCCGGTCGGCTGAAGGAATCCTCATGGAGCCGGTACCCGAAGAATTGTTCCGTGAGATGGTGACAAAAGTCGTAGCCCTCAACGCCGACTTCGTGCCCCCCTACGGCAGCGGCGCATCGCTCTACATACGTCCGCTTGAAATAGGCATGAGCGCCCGGGTAGGCGTCAAGCCATCCGACGAATACACCTTCTTGGTGCTTGTCACCCCCGTAGGCCCATACTTCAAAGAAGGCTTTAAGCCCACCAATATATGCATAATGCGCGAATACGACCGCGTGGCGCCCAAGGGCACCGGCCGCTGGAAAGTGGGCGGCAACTACGCCGCGAGCCTCTCGGCCGGCGAGAAAGCGCACTCGTTGGGCTACTCCGCAGTGCTCTACCTCGACCCCCGCGAGAAGAAATATATCGACGAATGTGGTCCGGCCAACTTCTTTGCCATAAAGGACGGGAAATATATCACCCCCGAGTCGGAGTCGATACTACCCTCGGTGACCAACGACTCCCTCAAGCAGCTTGCCCGCGACATGGGTATCGAAGTGGAATGTCGCCACATTCTCCTTGAAGAGCTCGAGGACATCACCGAAGCGGCAGCATGCGGCACGGCAGCCGTGGCATCGCCGATAGCCGAAATCCACGACCTCGACACCGGCAAGAAATACGTCGTGTCGACCAACGGGCAGGCAGGCCCCATCACCACGGCCCTCTACAACAAGCTCCGCGCCATACAGCTGGGCGAAGAAGAGGACATCCACGGATGGAACACCATAGTCGACGCCTGATTATAAAAACAGCATGACCGTAGAAGAAATCATAGATCGATATTATCCCGTCGGCACACGTCGACGGGATATTTATCTCAAACATTGCCAGCAAGTAGCCGACAAGGCCCTCGACATAGCGCGCCGCAAGCAATTGCCACTGGACGCCGACGACATAGTAAACGGTGCGATGCTCCACGACATAGGCATAGCCTTGACCGACGCTCCCGGCATCGACTGCCACGGCCATCTCCACTATATGTGCCACGGCACAGCCGGCGCCGAACTGCTACGCCGCGAGGGATTTGACGAACGCTTCGCGCGCATCGCTGAACGGCACACCGGAGCCGGGCTTACCGCCGACGAAGTGGCTGCTTCAGGCCACCCCATTCCCGTCAAAGACTACCTACCGGAAACGCTCCTCGAACGCCTCATTTGCTACGCCGACAAATTCTACTCCAAGAGCGGCAACATGAAAGAAAAGACGATGGAACGCGTCATAGCCTCAATGTCGAAATTCACACCCGCCACGCTTGCCCGTTTCAAAGCCCTGCGTGCCGAATTTGAGTAGCCCACCATCGGCTATATCTTGACCGTATTTTTTACTACAAATGATGCAATATAGCTAACCGATAGGGCATTCCCACTAATTACATCAACACTTACCACTACTTTTATTGCATTTTTACATATCTTTAACACACTGATTTTCAGCCTTATCTACATTTTATACACTATATTTTCAATAATTTGTTTTGCAACATGAATCAATTGTTACTAATTTTGCTTTGAGACCATGGCGCGTGTCAAATTGTTACTGGTTATCACACTGCCGGGACAGAGCTATTGAAAATCTCAAAGCATCACAACATCGCAATTTCGCGAAAACATAATGGCCAACACATCAATCAGAATAATAATCATTTCCAAGTAATAACAATCCATGAAACAAAAAACATTAGTAAAAATCGTATTGGCGACAACCGCAGTAGTGATACCTATGACAACACCGGCTGCCACCAACATCGTAGCGACAGATGCTTACCGCTGGACTGGCGACTCCATAGTCCAAGGCGAATACAAAGCATATGCGCCCTCCGACACCGAGATAGTCTCCGACTACTCCGCCCAGCCCCATTTCTTCATGCCTATCGGCAAGAAATGGACCCTTAAAAACGACATATCGAGCTACCCGCAACTGCGTTCCGGCAACCGGCTTCACAATGCCATCTACAACATGGGGCTCGACGAGATGATCAATGCCGTAGAGCCCGACACCACCTTGCGCACCGGCAAAGAGTGGGCAGGAGTGTGGACACGCGACGTATCCTACTCTATTATATTGTCGATGTCGTATCTCCAGCCCGAGGCGTCCAAAATATCATTGATGAAAAAAGTGAGCCCTACGGGCCGCGTCATCCAAGATACCGGTTCGGGCGGTGCATGGCCGGTAAGCTCCGACCGCATGATATGGGCAGTAGCCGCCTACGAGCTATATAAAGTGACTGGCGACCGCAACTGGCTCGAATACATCTACCCCATCATCAAAAACTCGCTTGAGGACGACTTTGAAATCACCTACGTCAACGGGGCCGTCAACGGCGAGGCCTCGTTTATCGACTGGCGCGAACAGAGCCACCCGAAATGGATGCAGACCGTCGACATCTACGCATCGCAAGCCCAAAGCACAAGCGCCGTGCACGTAGCCGCCTTAGACGTGCTCTCCAAAATAGCATCGGAGCTTGGCAAGAAAGAGGACGCAGCCAAGTATGCAGCTATGTCTAAGACGCTCAACGAAAGCATCATAGCGAAATTCTGGATGCCAAATAAGAAAACAATGGCGATGTACAGCTACGGCCGTGAATATCCCATCATCAACCCCCGCAGCGAGACCATCGGACAGGCATTTGCCATACTCTACGACCAGCTACCCGCCGACATGGCAGCCACTATCACCGAGAACGTGCCCACCACCCCCTACGGCGTAGCCATCTTCTACCCGCAGATACCCGACATGCCCTCCTACCACAACAATGCCTTGTGGCCTTGGGTAGCATCATATTGGGCACTTGCCAATGCCAAAGTAGGCAACGAGCAGGGCGTAATGGAAGCAATCGGCTCAGTGTTCCGCCCCGCCGCCCTCTTTACCACCAACAAAGAGAATTTCAACCTCGACAACGGCGACATAGCCACTGAGCTTAACTCATCAAACATGCTATGGTGCCTTGCCGGCAACCTCGCCATCACCCACCGCATACTGTTTGGTATCACCTTTGAGACCGACGGATTGCATATCAAGCCGTTCGTGCCCAAAGCCCTTGCTGCCAGTCGCAGCCTCGAAGGCTTCAGCTACCGCAATGCCAAAGTCAACATCACCGTCAACGGCTACGGCAGTGAAGTAAAAGAGATCACCGTCAACGGCAAAGCCGTCAAAGACCTTGGCAAAGCCGTCATCCCGGCACGTCCCAAAGGGGAATACAACGTGGTGGTGACCATGGCCGACAACGACATAGCCGCGATGAACGTGAACCACAAAGCCAATGCCAAGTCCCCGTTGACCCCAATCGCACGTCTGGTGCATGATGCCGACGTTGCAGCCGCCAACCCCGACGCGCCCTACGAGAACACCCTGTCATGGCAATCGATAGAATACATCGCCGAATACGTAGTGTTGCGCGACGGACAACGCATAGCCCACACCCGTAGCACCACATTCGACGCCACCACGCCCGGTGTATACCAGGTAATAGGCATCGACACCGACCGCAACGAGTCGTTCGCCTCCGAGCCGTTGAGCAACCTGCCTACTCAGCGCATCCAGCCAGTAGCCACGACTACCGTATTGTCGTCGGCCGAGGTATCTTACCAGCCCGACGGCGGCACAATACACGGCTTCACCGGCAACGGATTTGCCGAGGTCGACCACAAAGCAGCTCCGGTAGAATTTGACGTAACCGCCGATGCCGATAGCCAATACTTCCTTTCCGTACGCTATGCCAACGGCAACGGCCCGGTCAACACCGAGAACAAATGCGCAGTGCGCACCCTCTTCGTCGATGGCGTGAAGGCCGGCACCATAGTAATGCCACAGCGCGGTAAAGGCAACTGGGACGATTGGGGCATGTCGAATACCCTTGCCATTAGCCTTGCAAAGGGCAGCCACAAAATCACTATTGAATATCGGCCCTACGACGAGAATATGAACCTCGCCACCAACCATGCCATCATCGACGCCATCGTGTTGCAAAAACGCATATCCAAATAATCCGGTAGCAAGGCGATAGTCAGCCCTGGCAGTGCGGCTAAATAGCCTGCCCCACCTATCCGGAGGGGATAACCCTGTCATAAGGGGCGACCCTGGGACATAATGGAAAAGCCTTGCATCAAGCAAAAGCTACGAGAGGCTGTGTCGTAATTAAGGGTTACGGCGCAGCCTCCTACTTTTTAGCCAATGAGATTTGGATATTTCTCAGGCGACCGATTTCTGAGTTTTTTCCAAAAATATTCGATTCTCAAGCGGTAAAATCCGCGATATAAGCA
>JAQXRH010000012.1 GCA_029218425.1 Bacteroidales bacterium
TGACATACTTCTCTCCGCCGTGTTTGCGGCTGATTTCAACTATTTTTTCACGGTCGAGTGATTTTATTAGCTGACCATATATCGGCTGTCCGAAATAATTACTACTTTTGGGCATTGGTTATTCTTGGATAGTTTGGCGACACCAAAATAACTAATTAGGTCTGAATCCTGCAAACGGAATCAGACCTATTTTTCATCTCTCTCTAAAAAGTTTACCGGACAGTAATATAAATCTTATGTAAAGCTGACGTAAAGCTGATGTAAATGCCGATGTAAATGTCGATGTAAATATCGAAATAGTAGCCCGCTACAATCGCAGCCCTATCCTAATATCCTTATATCACTCAGATTTTTGTGCCAATATCCCTGTCGATATACCCGGTCAATAGTTGCGGGAGTCTTTGCGTGACGCGTCGATGCGGAGCATGATGAATAGTAGGACGGTGAAGCCCCATAACGACGACCCGCCATAGCTGAAAAATGGTAGCGGTATGCCTATCACTGGGCATAGGCCTATCACCATGCCTATGTTGATGCACAGGTGGAATATGAGATAGCTTGCCACACAGTAGGAATATACTCTGCCAAATGCCGTCGGTTGACGCTCGGCTATCGTTATAACCCTGAGTATCAACGCTAAAAATAGCAATATGGTGATTGTCGACCCTATGAAGCCTTCCTCTTCGCCTATGGTGCAGAATATGAAGTCGGTATGTTGTTCGGGCACGTATTTGAGCTTGGTCTGAGTACCGTTGAGAAAGCCTTTGCCCGTAAGTCCTCCCGAACCTATCGCTATCTTTGCCTGGTTGACGTTATACCCTTTGCCAAGCAGGTCTTCTTCGATACCCAAAAGCACTTTGACGCGCGTCTGCTGGTGGGGCTGCAATGCTTTGTTGAACACGTAATCTACCGACATCATGAACACCATCGACGATGCTGCCACGATTATGGGCATGAACAATCGGTTGCTATGCGACCTTACTACCTCATAGAGGCAGTATAGCATGGCGATGACGGTGATTGATATCATCGTCGCCTCCCCGGGGAGCTTCACTCCGCATATCCCTGCCACTATGCCTACGACGATGGTGACAAACAAAAACCACAACACAAGATTGCGCGCCACTACCTGTCGTTTGCTGAAAAATGCAGCTACTCCCACCATCGCCAAGTCTATCATCACGAAGGCTACAAATTCGCCGGTCGGTATGCCAAGCACTGCCGATGTGGTGAATTTTAGCGTCACTACAAATATGGCTATTGCAAATGCAAATGCAAAAAGCACCAATCCGCTCATCCCTTCGCGGTAGAGCACGAATACCAATGATAGGTACACCAATGCCGAGCCGGTCTCATTCTGCGCCATGATGATTAATATGGGCAATAATATGAGCACCAGCGATTTAACGTAGTTCGACTTCTTGGCATTCAACACGAAGTTGTATCCACTGAACAGCTTCGCCAAGGCCAAGGCTGTGGCAAATTTCCCAAATTCGGCCGGTTGCAGGCTCATCTGACCTATGACAAGCCATGAATGCGACCCCTTGATATTCGGAGCTATGAATATCGTAACTATTAGAAGCGCTACGATTATGAAATATATCGGGTAGGCATACGTCTCATACATGCGCTTGTCTATCAGCAACAACACTAATCCAAGTATGAACGAAAACCCTATCCATCTTATCTGTTTGCCTGAAAATTCGTCAAACGAAAAGATATTCGCATTGTCATAGTCGTAACTTGCAGCATATATGCTTATTGCACCGCCTATGACAAGCAGCAGATACAATATCACGACTACCCAGTCTACTGAGCGCAATATTGATGTCTTATTAGTGCTTCTTAACTCCACTGTTGACTATCGTATTTGACGTTAACATTCTTTCTTCGAGATACTTGCGCTGGGGCGATATGCTCCCGGTAAGATATTTCTCCATCACCAACGACCCGATTGGCACTCCATACGTGGCCCCGAACCCGGCATTCTCTACATATACGCACACCGCTATCTTAGGCTCATGGTAGGGGGCGAAGCCTATGAACGCTGAGTGGTCCTTGCCATGCGGATTTTGCGCTGTGCCGGTTTTGCCGCACACTTCTATGTCGGGAAGGGCTGCCAAGCGGCATGTGCCGCCAGTCACTGCCATGCGCATTCCTTCGGCTACCGATTCGTAGTGCGCTTTGTCGATGGTGACATGCCGTTGCTCGGTATATTGCTTGTCGAGCACGGTGTCCTGTATCTCTTTTACCACATGGGGCGTGATAAACCATCCGCGATTGGCTATCGTGGCGCTAAGATTGGCTATCTGCAATGGCGTGGCAAGTATTTCTCCTTGGCCTATCGCTATGGATATGATGGTGTTGGCGCTCCATCGGTTCTCCCCATATATGTCATTGTAAAACTGCGCGTTGGGTATGAAGCCTCGGCTCTCGCTCGGCAGGTCGATGCCCACTCGGTAGCCGTAGCCCATGCTTACAAGATGCTTTTTCCATGTCTCAAAGGCATTGGCTACGGTGCCGTATTTCGACCGCCGGTTGTCGAGCATATTCTTCAGCCCCCAGCAGAAAAAGGCGTTGCACGACGTCTGCAAGGCCGGCTTGAGCGGTAGGGGAGACCCGTGCCCGTGGCAGCCGACTCGCAATCCGCCATTGATATAGCCTCGATAACAAGGATACATGGTGTTAAGGTTTATGACCCCCTCTTGTAGCAATATCAAGCCTTGGGTGGGCTTGAAGGTCGACCCGGGCGGGTATGCCGCCATCAGCGACCGGTCAAACAATGGCTTGAGCGGGTCGCTATTGAGCTTGGCATAGTTCTCGCCACGTTGCCTTCCGATTAGTATCGTCGGGTCGTATGTCGGACTTGACACCATGCACAATATCTCCCCGGTTGATGGCTCTATGGCCACTACCGCGCCAATCTTGTTGACCATCAGGCTTTCGGCATACTCCTGAAGCTTGATGTCGATACTTAGCTTCAGGTTGCGCCCGGCAACCCCGGGTATGTCCTCGGCCCCATCGCGGTATCTCCCTTGTATGCGACCATGGGCATCGCGTATGAGTATCTCCTTCCCTTTCACACCGCGAAGATGGCGGTCGTAGCTCTTCTCAACTCCAAGGTCGCCGCAATAGTCCCCTCGCTCGTAATAGGGGTCGCGCTCTATATCCTTGGGGTTGACCTCGCGTATGTTGCCCAACACATTGGCGGCCGCTTTGTGGTTGTATTGCCGAAGTATGCGTTTCTGTATGAAAAAGCCGGGAAACCGGTATAGCTTTTCCTGTAGCCGACCGTAGTCCTGCGCCGATAGCTGGGTGATGAATGTCTGTGGAGTATAAGTGGAATAGCCCACCGACTTGCGCATGTCGGCCAATCGCTTGTCAAACTGCTCGCGGCTGATGCTCAGCGTGTGGCAGAAGTCGACTGTGTCGAATGGCTGCACATCGCGCGGTATCATCATCACGTCGTAGGCCGGCTGATTGTATACTATCAATTCGCCGTTGCGATCGTAGATTAGACCGCGTGACGGGTAGACCGTCTTTTTCAAAAATGCGTTGTTGTCGGCCGAATTCTTATATTTGTCGTCGTCTAATTGCAATGCATATAATTGCACTATATATATTATGGCAATTATGACGATAAACGACGCAATGACATACTTTCGCTTCTCAAGCTTATAATCTTTTCTCACGGCGCGTCGATGTTAATGAGTCAATAGCTATCAGAATTGTAAATGTCAAAAACGTGCTCGATGCTATCTTTATTAATAGCCGCAAGGCATTGAAAAACGATAATGTCTCTATAAAGAAAAACAGCAGGCAATATATTAAAGAAACTGAAAACACGTATTTGAGATATACCGACATGCCGAGCGAACGCATCGATGGCGTGGGGGTCGACATCTCATCTTCTCGTGGAAAGTACAGATGTAGTATGGGCTTGCGTAGTATGCCCAACAGTGTGCACGCCAACGCATTCATCCCCTGGGTGTCGGAGAAGATGTCGATGGTCATCCCCAATAGGAACGATACGGTGAGCACCCAATTGGTGTGGAGCGTAATAGGAAGCTTGATTATCACATATATGAATACCAATGGCACCGCATATCCGAATAGGCATATATGGTTGAACACAATCGCCTGTGTCAACACCATTATTGCGTATAATATTACAAATTGTAGGGCTGTCTTGGCCATCAGGGTTTCTTTTTAGATTGTGTTTCTTGATTATTCTCGTCACTCTCCACCTGCTTTATGGCTTCGGAGATGTCGCTCGATATGACCCTTACGGTCGACAATCGGGAGAAGTCGGTGAGCAACCGTATGCGCAAGGTGTAGAAGTTGTCGTCGATTGTCTTTTCGCTCCCTTCAACTATCCCCACCGGCACCCCTTCGGGAAACATCGCCGAGTAGCCGCTTGTCACTATCGTGTCGCCGTTAGTGTATACTGTGTGGCGCGGCAGCTCCTCCAGCAATGCTATCTGCGGGTCTTTGCCATCCCACACCAGCGACCCGAATGCTTCGTTGCCTTTCACTTTGCACGACAATCGGAAGTTGGGGTTGAGCAACGATATCAGGCGCGAGTACCTGTCGCCCACGATGTTGACTACTCCCACTATGCCGTTCTGGTCGACAACACCCATCTCCGGTCTGATGCCATCTCGGCTGCCCTTGTTGATGGTGATGTAGTTGTACGGACGCGATATGCTGTTATTGATCACCGACGCTATGATGAAGCTGTAGGGACGCAACTGCTCCACAGTAGTCATCGTGTCGGAATAATACTTCTCCTGGTATATCTGCAACTGCGATTTTAGCCCGAACAATTCTTCTTCAAGACGGGCATTCTGTGCCTGCAATTCTTCGTTGGTCTCACGCAGGTTGAAATATGACGTGATATTATGCGAGAGGTCGTAGATCCCGGCCGTGAACTTGCCTGCCGATGTCATGTAGACGTGATGCTGGTAGGGGTTCTTGTCGAAAAGGTATATACAACTGATTATCACAAAGAATGTAAATACAAACCATGTGCTGTGCTTGAACAAAAAATCAATAAGACTTCTCACCGTTAAGCGTGATTATCAACAAAGTTTAATTATGTCAAAATCATTCCGGCATTTTTTCACACCGGAATGATTTCTATATGCTATTTTATTGTTATCGGATGAGGAAGGGGAAGTGGTCGATGTTTTTCAACGCCACACCGGTCCCTTTGGCCACTGCAAGTAGCGGCTCGTCGGCCACATGGAACTGTATGCCTATCTTGTCGGTCAGACGCTTGTCGAGACCTCGCAACAATGCCCCACCTCCGGCAAGCCATATGCCATTGCGCACTATGTCGGCGTAAAGCTCCGGCGGCGTATGCTCCAATGCGCTCAACACTGCTGCCTCTATTTTCGAAATGGATTTCTCCAAGCAGTGCGATATCTCCTGATAGGAAACGGGTATCTCCATGGGGAGGGCGGTCATCTGGTTCGGCCCGTGCACGATGTAATCCTCTGGCGGATTTTCAAGCTCGGTAAGCACCGACCCTACATGTATCTTGATCTGTTCGGCTGTGCGTACTCCTACCTTCACGTTGTGGGCACGGCGCATGTGCTCCTGGATGTCGTCGGTAAGGTCGTCGCCTGCTATCTGGATGCTCTTGTTCGACACGATGCCGCCCAATGATATTACGGCTATCTCGGTCGTACCGCCACCTATGTCGACTATCATGTTGCCTTCAGGCGCTACCACGTCGAGCCCTATACCCAAGGCGGCGGCCATTGGCTCGAATATCATGTATACGTCGCGCCCGCCTGCATGCTCCGAGGAGTCGCGCACGGCTCGTATTTCCACTTCAGTGGAGCCTGACGGTATGCCTACGACCATGCGGAGCGACGGCGAAAACCAATTGTTCTTCGAACTCGCTTTCTTTACAAGACCGCGTATCATTAGCTCGGCGGCGTTGAAGTCGGCTATCACACCTTGACGCAACGGGCGCACTGTGCGTATGTTCTCTGGCTCCTTGCCTTCCATGAGCTGCGCTTCTTTGCCCACTGCTATAAGCTTGTCGGTGCGGCGGTCGAGCGCTACGATAGATGGCTCGTTGATTACGATCTTATCGTTGTGTATTATGATTGTATTGGCCGTACCAAGGTCAATAGCAATCTCTTTGGTGAGGCTGAATAATCTCATTGTTTCTTTTCAGTCGGATAATTATGGTTGTTATTTATCAAGTGTGAGAATAATGTCGGCTTAGTGCTTGAAGTGGCGTATGCCGGTAGTGACCATTGCCATGCCATGGGCGTCGCAATATTCTACCGATTCGTTGTCGCGGATTGACCCCCCGGGGTGTATCACTGCCGTGATGCCTGCCTGGTCGGCTATCTCTACGCAGTCGGCAAAGGGGAAGAATGCATCCGATGCCATTACGGCGCCGTGGAGGTCGAAACCAAACGATTGAGCCTTCGCTATGGCCTGGCGCAACGCGTCGACGCGCGATGTCTGTCCGATGCCGCTTGCATAGAGCTGCCCGCTCTTGGCAAGCACTATGGCATTGCTCTTGGACTGCTTTACGATTTTGTTGGCAAACAGCAGGTCGTCGATTTGCTCGGCTGTGGGCGCTATTTTTGTCACAGTCTTTAGCATATCGGGCGTCTCGATGGCGGTGTCGCGGTCTTGAACAAGTGCCCCGTTGAGCACCGAACGGAACTGGCGGCTACGAGGCGCGGGTTGCTTCTGTACGAGGATGATGCGGTTCTTCTTCTGCTCGAGCACGTTGAGGGCTTCGGCGGTGTAGGAGGGGGCGATGATTACCTCGAAGAATATCTTGTTGATCTCATTGGCCACTTCTTCATCTATCTCGCTGTTGGAGATAAGCACGCCTCCGAATGCCGATACGGGGTCGCCCGCCAAGGCGTCGGTCCATGCCTTGAGTATGCTGTCGCGGGTGGCTACTCCGCAGGCGTTGTTGTGCTTGAGAATGGCGAAAGTGGGCTCTGTGCCAAATTCGGCCATCAATTGGGTGGCGGCGTCGATGTCGAGAAGGTTGTTGTACGATATTTCCTTGCCGTGGAGCTGGTCGAACATGGCGTTGAGGTCGCCATAGAAGAATCCTTTCTGGTGGGGGTTCTCGCCATATCGCATTGCGCGCTGCCCATTGAGCGTGATGCGCAGATCGTCGGCATCGGCACCTGCAAAGTAGTTGTATATCGCTGCGTCATAGCCCGATGATACTGCAAATGCTTCTTTAGCAAACCAGCGGCGCTGCTCCAATGTCGACACTGCTCCTGATGCTTTAAGCATCTCGGCAAGCGGCGCATATTGCTGCTTGGAGGCCACGATTACCACGTCGTTGTAGTTCTTGGCTGCGCCTCTTATGAGGGAGATGCCGCCTATGTCGATTTTCTCGATGATGTCTTCGTCGGATGCGCCCGACGCTACCGTGGCTTCGAATGGATACAAATCGACTATTACCAAGTCGATTTCGGGTATGTCGTATTGCGCAATTTGCTGACGGTCGCCTTCATTGTCGCGGCGATTGAGTATCCCGCCAAATACTTTGGGGTGAAGGGTCTTTACTCGTCCGCCAAGTATCGACGGATATCCTGTCAAGTCTTCTACGGCTTGACAGCTATAGCCCAAACTCTCAATAAATGATTTTGTACCTCCGGTGGATAGGAATTTGACACCATCAGCGTTTAGCAAACTCAGGATTTCTTCCAATCCATCCTTGTAAAAGACGGAAACAAGTGCGGTTTTAATCTTTTTTACGTCAGACATATTGACTCTGTTGAAATAGTTCTTAAAATTTAGAGTGCAAATTTAAACATTTTTTTTTACACAATCGGTGCTTTTGCTTTTTATTATTATAGTGAAAATGTTAAAATTTGCACTTGCTTTTGCTCTCGCCCAGTTTATGCCCCATTATTGCCTCGCTTGAGTGGCTGTTTCTGCTCCAACTCGAGCAGAAATTCCTTTGCCCTTTTGCCTCCGCTATAGCCCGAAAGACTGTTGTCGCTACCTATCACCCGGTGGCAGGGAAGAAATAGCGATAGGGGATTGGTAGCATTGGCGTCGGCGACGGCTCTCACGGCCTTTGGCGCACCGATGCGTCGCGCAAGCTCGGCATAGCTTATCGTAGTGCCATAGGCGATGTCGAGCAGCGCACTGCGCACTGTCCGTTGGAACTCGGTGCCGGTAATCTCTACGGCTATGTCAAATACCCTACGTGTGCCGGCGAAGTACTCGTCAAGCTGGGCTATGGCGCGTTGCACTACGGGCGATCTCCCGGGCATATAACTCGCCCCGGTGTGCCGTTGCAATGCTTTGTCAATCAGTCGTCTGTGTTCTGTATTAACGGTCCAGTCGCATAGGCAAAGTTTATCGCCTAAAGCTCCCAATATGAGCTCTCCTGCCGGTGAACGGTATTTCGCAGTGATTATGTACTTCATTATTTATTGTCGCACTGTTTTTCTAAATTGTAAAGATATAAATTCCCGCTCTATTATGCAATGCTTTGCCCTCAATATGAATGCTTCTCCATGAGCCACAATTATTTTGCCTCAAGTTTTTTGCCTCTAATCTAAGCCCGTGCCGTAACCGCCTACCAGCCTGAAAAATCCGACGCCTCCGACCCAAAGGAAAAAGTAAAAAACGGTTAATTGCTTTGTCGGGCGGCCGATTTGTTTTATCTTTGTGATTTAATTTAAATATCAGCATAATATGCTCAATCGTTTGTTGGACGAAAATAAGATTAAAGAGCTGCGCAAGTTGTTGGAAACGTGCGACAATATTGTCATCACTTCGCATATCGCTCCCGACGGCGACGCCATTGGCAGTTCTTTGGGATTGGCCGGCGTGCTCAATGCTATTGGCAAGACGGTTAAGGTTATAACCCCCGATATGCCACCGCGCAACTTGATGTTCCTGCCCGGAGCCAAAGAGATTGTGGTATATTCCAAATATTCCGAATTTGCCGAGAAGCTCATCCATGACGCCGACTTGATTTTTGCGCTTGACTACAATGATTTAAAACGCATTGACAAGGTTGGCGACGCCGTGGCTTCCGCTACCGCTCCTAAAGTGATGATTGACCACCATCTGATGCCCTCCGACTTTGTCGATGTCAAAATTTCCCACCCCGAAGTGTCGTCTACTTCTATGCTCGTTTTCAGGGTGTTGTGTCGATTGGAGCTCTTTCCTTATATTGATAAGAATGTAGCCGCTTGCATCTTTACCGGAATGATGACCGACACTGGCAATTTCTCATATAATTCCAACGACCCCGACCTTTATGTCGTCATCAGCGAGCTACTGAAAAAGGGTATTAACAAGGATGCAATTTATTCCAAAGTGTATAACTCCAACACTGCCGACAGGTTGCGCCTCAACGGATATGCCATAGCTCAAAAAATGAAGGTATATGAGAACTATCGCGGCGCTCTTATTACACTGACACGCGACGAGCTGAACAGCTTCCACTACCAAAAAGGTGACACCGAAAGCCTCGTCAACATGCCTCTTAGCGTCCCGGAATTGGTGTTCTCGTTTTTCCTCCGTGAGGAAAACGATTATATTAAGGTATCGTCCCGTTCAAAAGGCAATTTCCCGGTTAATAAAATCTGTGAAGACCATTTCAACGGCGGTGGACACAAAAATGCTGCCGGCGGCGAGTTCTTCGGCTCGATGGACGATGCAATTGCTCGTTTCGAACAGGTCATCCCTGATTACCTCCATCTGATTGAGGATTGTAAATAATACAACTAATTGATAATCATCATAATGCACTTATATTAAAATGAAATTGACCCATCTTTCCATGCTCGCTGTGGCGGGATTCGCTTCGGCAGTGTCATTTTCGAGCTGCGACGACGGCAAAAGTTATGCCGATTTGCTCGCTGAGGAAAACCGCGCAGTGAACTATTTCTTATCCAACTATCGTGTCATCAACGAAATCCCTGCCGACACGGTGTTTGAATACGGCGAGGATGCCCCTTACTATCGTATCGACGAGGACAGCAACCTCTACATGCAAGTTATTTCCCCCGGCACTAAAGATAATAAAGCCGTCGACGACGAGCTAATCTATTTCCGATATACGCGCTACAACCTGCGCTATTTCGAAATTAGCGACGAGCTTGCCGGTAGCGGTAATTCCAATAATATGGAAGTGTCAGCCACTTCGTTTCGCTTCGGCAACACTATGCTCTCGTCGGCTTCGGCCTACGGCATGGGTATACAGGAACCCTTGAAATTTCTCGGCGTCGACTGCGAAGTCAACCTGGTGGTGAAATCGCAGCTCGGCCCTTCGGAGGATATCGCCAACGTGGTGCCGTTCATGTACAATCTGCGATATTTCCGCCAGCCGTATTCCGGCTCCGACTCCGATAATGAATAGTTGAACCCTCAGTTTCTTTAACATTTATTCTTAATTATGTCGCTCATCAAATCAATATCAGGCATTCGTGGCACCATTGGCGGCCGTGAAGGCGAAGGCCTGTCGCCTATCGATATAGTGAAATTTACTTCAGCCTATGCTACTTTCATACGCCGTTCGTCGTCGGTCGACACCAATAAGATTGTGGTAGGCCGCGACGCCCGCATCTCCGGCCCCATGGTCAGTGATATCGTTTGCGCCACTCTTTCCTCAATGGGCTTTGACGTGGTTAACATCGGGATGGCTTCTACACCTACCACCGAAATCGCCGTAGTGGAGGAGCATGCCGCCGGCGGTATCATTATCACTGCTTCCCACAATCCCAAGCAGTGGAACGCCCTCAAACTTCTTAATGAGAATGGCGAATTTCTCAACGATGCCCAAGGCAAAGAGGTGCTCGCCATCGCCGCAAGCGGCCAGCTGCAATTTGCCGATGTCGACAACCTCGGTCACGTTTATGTCAATAACACCTACGATGATAAGCATATACGCAAGGTGCTCGCCCTCGACCTCGTCGATGTCGACGCTATCCGCAAAGCCGATTTTACTGTCGCTGTCGATGCGGTCAATTCCGTTGGAGGCACTATTATCCCCCGTCTACTTAAGGCGCTTGGCGTGAATAATATCATCAAACTCAATTGCGAGCCTACCGGACACTTCGCACACACACCCGAACCGATTCCCGAAAACCTCACCGACATCTCCGAGCTGATGCGCAACTCCAAGGCCGACGTGGGATTTGTCGTCGACCCCGATGTCGACCGTCTCGCTATCGTTATGGAAAACGGCGAAATGTTTGTCGAGGAATACACCCTCGTGGCCGTAGCCGACTATATCCTCGACCATACCCCGGGTGCCACTGTCTCCAATCTCAGCTCCTCGCGAGCTTTGCGCGATGTCACTCGCCGCCACGGTTGCAAATACACTGCAGCCGCTGTGGGCGAAGTCAACGTAGTCACCAAAATGAAGGAAACAGGTGCCGTGATTGGCGGCGAAGGCAATGGCGGCGTGATTTACCCCGAAGCCCACTATGGCCGTGATGCTCTCGTCGGCGTCGCTATCTTCCTCACCCTTCTCGCCAAAAGCGGGAAAACGGTGTCGCAACTCAAAGCCGATTATCCTCAATACGTGATTGTCAAAAACAAAATCGAACTCACCCCCGATATCGATGTCGATGCTATCCTCGCTTCGGTAAAACGACAATTTGCCAACGAGCAGATTACCGACATCGACGGCGTGAAAATCGATTTCGCCGATTCGTGGGTGCACCTCCGCAAGTCCAATACCGAACCGATTATCCGTATTTATGCCGAAGCCGTCGACGCTGAGCGCGCAAATGCGCTTATCCGTAGAATAAAGGACGTAATCAACAGTATTACAGGTAAATAAGCACCATCATCCGCTTGGTTGCTTGCCGTGGTGCTTGTCTTTGTGAACGCATTTTTTTTTTGACAATGAAAATCATCCGTCATCTTATAGCATTCGTAGCTATGATTGTGGCTATCCCGTCTATGGTGGCCGCCGACAGCTATGCCCTGGTCAATATCTCCACTGCCTACGTGCGCTCCAAGCCATCCCATTCCGCGGAGCTTGTCACCCAGCAGCTTATGGGATTTCCCGTAAAAATCGTCGAAACGCAAGGGGAGTGGAGCCGTGTTGAAACCATCGACGGATACGATGGCTATATCATTAACAATACGCTTCATGCCATCACCCCGCAGGAATACGGTGCTTGGAAATGCACGCCCCGTGTAATTGTCAAATCCAATAAGGAACTTGCCATCACCAATTGCTGTGGTCGACAAGTCTCCGATGTGGTGCCCGGCGCCATCCTCGTGCTGGATGATGATTGTGGCGGCGATACGACAATCGTCAATGTCCTGCTCCCCGACAAGCGCAAAGGTACGCTCCCAGTCGACGCCGTCATGCCGTTGGAGCAATGGCGCGCCCAGCCTTTGGCTATCGACCAGGTTATCAGCTACGGCATGGACAATCTCGGCGCTCCTTATCTGTGGGGAGGCATGTCGCCCAAAGGCATGGACTGCTCAGGGTTGACCTGGACTGCTTTTTGGCTTAACGGCCGGTTGCTCAAACGCGATGCCTCCAAGCAAGCCTTGATGGGCGCGAAAATCACCGACTGGCATTGCCTCAAAGCCGGCGACCTCGCTTTCTTCGGCAACCCCGCTACGCTTCGCATATCCCACGTAGCTCTCCTGCGCGACGACGACGGCAATATCGTCCACAGCAGTGGCGGCCGCGTGCGCCTCAATTCGCTCGACCCGGCTGCGCCCGACTGCATCTCTGCCAAATTCCTTTGGGGAATATCGGCCGACAATCTCCTCCCTATTGCCGACGATGCCAAGGCGTCGTGGCTCTTCAGCTTTTAGCCCCGATTGGCCTATGCCGCACTGGCATTTTATGCCATTTCATCATCGCTGTGGCCGTCGTAAATCTCGTTGTAGCATTTTAATTTGCACATTTGGAAATTTTTTTATAAATTTGCACTCCGAATTGTGAATAATCAAATCGAACAATCAAAATTAAATATATAAAAAGATGAAACGTACATTTCAACCTTCTAACCGTAAAAGAGTTAACAAACACGGCTTCCGTGAAAGAATGTCGACCCCTGATGGTCGCAAAGTGCTTGCCCGTCGTCGCGCTAAAGGCCGCGCTCGCCTGACCGTTTCCGACAGCATCTCCGGCAAATAATAGCCGAGCTGCTTCAAGCACTCCTCACGGTAGCTCTACCACGACGCGCCGTGTATTGACTCAAAAAAAATTAAAGCCGAAGTCGACTGATCACCGACCTCGGCTTTTCCCATTTTGTAACTTAACCATCTTAACCGTAACCATCCGAAACCGGCCGGCTATTCGCGGCGTTTTTTAGGGTCCTCCAGACCCAAAACCGCCACCCGGCAAAGTAACCATCCGAAACAGGCCGGCTTTTATGGTATAAAAAACTCGCGGAGGTTATTGAGGGCACTGAAAAAGTGTTGACTTTTCAGGTTGCCCCCTCCGCAGGCTAAAATTAAGAACTCGCCAAGTCATCAACCGATGATTTGGCGAGTTTTATTATTTGGGTCTATTTAGTCCGTAAAATCGTTTTCCGCGCCCTATATTCGACCTTATGGCCAGGTATACGCAGTAAAAAAGAGCTTATGTCAGCTCAATCGCAGGATTCTTTTGATATTTGCGGCAAAAATAACCATGGCTCCCTGCATTCGCATACAATCTATGCCATACGAGTCAGCACGGTCGTAT
>JAQXRH010000013.1 GCA_029218425.1 Bacteroidales bacterium
TTCCTGCTGACTTCGCGAGGCATACCTCAGATATATTACGGCACCGAGATACTGATGAATGGCAGCAAAGAGGGCAGCGACGGATATGTGCGCGAGGACTTCCCCGGCGGGTTTCCAGGCGATAAAGTCAATGCCTTTACCCGTGAAGGACGCACGCAGCAACAAAACGAGGCATGGGATTTCATATCAAAGCTGCTGCAATGGCGGCGCAACGAGGCTCGCGAAGTGATGGCTCGCGGCTCACTCAAGCATTTTATGCCGCAGAACGGACTGTATGTCTATCAGCGTAAGTTAGGTGACAAAGAGGTGACTGTGATAATGAACGGACGAGACAAAGAGCAGACTCTCACCATGGAGCGCACTGTCGAGATTATGCCATACGGCTCTTCGTTTTACGACATTATCAGCAGTCAGCCAGTAAAAATAGAGGAGACAATGACATTTGCACCGCGCCAGATAATGGTGTTACAGAACTGGCAGAACAATTAAACCTCGCAGTAGACAAAAAATCCGCCTGAAGCGGATTTTTTATTTTTTCACGTATTTGCCTGAAGTAATCAATAATTTTATCCATAAATATTGTTATTTTTGCGCAAAATTCAACACTCATCACATGCCCAGCACAATATTGAACTCATTATACACTCAGGCTACCGGCGTGTTGCCCGACAAGATAGTCGAACTTACAGGCTCCGGTTCCAATCGCCGTTATTTCAGACTCGAAGGGATCAAAGGCACATATATCGGGGTGGTCGGCGAATCCATCGAGGAGAACGACGCTTTCATAGGCCTCTCCCGCCATTTTGGCGAGCGCAATCTGCCGGTCCCCCGGGTAATCGCCGTAAGCGAAAAGCATGACGCGTACCTACAGGACTACCTCGGCGACACCCTGCTTTTTGATGCCATAGCCAATGGGCGCGCCACCGGAGTGTTCAGCGACGAGGAAAAGCGGTTGCTCACCTTGGCGATACGCGCCTTGGCCGGCATTCAATATCGCGGAGCCGAGCAACTCGACTTCGGCATCTGCTACCCGCTACCGGCATTCGACCGCCGCACTGTGATGTGGGACCTCAACTATTTCAAATACAACTTTCTCAAGCTAAGCGGCATAGCGTTCAACGAAAGCCGTCTTGAGGACGATTTCGAGAGGCTTGCCGATAGGTTGCTCAATAGCGACTACTCCACATTCATGTACCGCGATTTCCAGTCGCGCAACGTGATGATAAAAGATGGCAAGCCGTGGTTCATCGACTTCCAGGGCGGACGCAGAGGGCCTGCTGAATACGACGTAGCATCGTTCCTATGGCAAGCGAGGGCCAACATACCCGGCGACCTGCGCGAGAGGCTCATTGACGAATATCTCGACTCAGCGTCGCGCTATGCCGCTATTGACCGCGACCAATTCAAGTCGCGGTTGCGCGACTTCGTCCTATTCAGGTTGCTGCAAGTACTTGGTGCTTATGGCTTCAGGGGGCTATATGAAAAGAAAACGCATTTCATAGAGAGCATACCGCCAGCCCTTGGCAAGATAGAAGAGCTATTGGCGGCCAACGGATTCGGCTGCTACCCCACCCTCGTCGACTTGCTCCATCAGTTGGCTGATAAGTTCCGCCCGGCGCCGACGCCCGACCACCTCATTGTCACCATACGCAGCTTCTCCTACAAGCGGGGGCTTCCCGGCGATGCTTCGGGCAATGGCGGAGGCTTCGTGTTCGACTGCCGCGGAATGCACAACCCCGGCCGCTACGAGGAGTACAAGCGGCTTACGGGCATGGACGCCCCGGTGATCGACTTTCTCGAAGCCCGCGGCGAGGTTCAGCCATTCCTCGGGCATTGCTACGGCTTGGTCGACAGTTCGGTGGAAGTGTACCTGCGCCGCGGGTTCACATCGCTGACCATCGACTTCGGATGCACCGGCGGACAGCACCGGTCGGTATATTGCGCGGAGAAAATGGCGGCACACCTGAGTGAGAAATATGGCGTCGACGTGCGGCTCCTTCACCGCGAGCAAAACGTCGAGAAGCATTATGCACCCACCGCGGCCAATAGTTAATATATTGATTATGAAAGCGATAGTATTTGCAGCCGGACTCGGCACCCGCCTGCGACCGTTCACCTTGGAGCACCCCAAAGCACTCGTCGAAGTCAACGGCAAACCGATGTTGCAACGCGTAGTAGAGCGGCTCCGCGATGCCGGGATAAGTGAGATAGTGGTCAACGTGCACCATTTTGCCGACCAGATTATCGAATTTATACGCTACCACGACGGCTTCGGCTGCGACATCGCCATCAGTGACGAGCGCCAATTGCTCCTCGACACCGGAGGAGGCATCGCCAATGCCGCGCCATTGCTTGCCAGCGACGAGCCGTTCATAGCCTATAATGCCGACATACTATCGGACTTCGACATCGCTGGGATGATTGCGGCACACAAGCTGACGGGCGCAGACGTCACATTGCTGACATCGGGACGCAGTTCATCGCGCCAGCTATATTTCGACGGCGACAACAGGCTCATCGGGTGGCAAAATCTCAAGACGGGGGAATGTAGGCCGGCATCGTTCAGCCCCGACGGCGATTGCCACGGGGCATCGTTCAACGGCGTGCACATCATCAACGGCAAAGCGCTGCAAATGATGCGACAACACGCCGCCGCAGAGCCGGTATTCTCCATCACCCCATTCTACGTCGACAATATCGGCAAACTCGACATACGTTCCTACAGCCCGGAGAAGCCATACCAATGGTACGACATAGGCCGCAACGAGACACTTGCCGCCGCCCGCATCGGTTTTAAAGAATGAAGGCCCTGGCCTTATCATGGGTGGCATAGCCTAAGCGATGCGGCCATTACATGAGCGGCATGGGCATTAGATGAGCGCATGGCCTTACCATTGGCGGTGTTAGCGATAAGATGGGAGGAGGCACGAGCCAGATGATGGGTTGCAGAGCCGTGGAGCAGCTTGTCAAATGTAGAGCTTGTTTTCTTTCCTGGAGGCGCATACTTTTTTCAAGCCGAGCGTAGCCAAAAAGGTCATGACCGGCCCTATCATTGAGATTGCAACGCAATCTTAAATGATAGAGCCGTTGGGGATTTTTGGAAAAAATTAACAGATTGGCGGGATAATTGAAAAGTATTATTAACTTTGTGGCATAACGGGGGCATAGCGGTGCCATTCTTGCCAATAAGGCCATATCGTTTGTCAACGCCCCAAGCGATCGCCATCTTATACATAAAAGTCTGTTCGCCAAAAGCTACGGAAAAGTATAGGAAGTGGCATGATATTTATACGAAAATCATACGATGATACTAATTATGAAAAAACAAGCATTGCTAATTGTTTGCTTATTAGCGACAATCATGGGTTATGCCTACGACTTCGAGGTTGACGGCATGTATTATGTGATTAAC
>JAQXRH010000014.1 GCA_029218425.1 Bacteroidales bacterium
ATTAACTTACAAAAGTAATAAAAAATTTCCCAACTGCCAAAATCCATCCCCGACACCACACCACACCACACCACACCACACCACACCACACCACGGCCTTGTTGAGCGACTGTGGCATCAATAACTGAGTTCTGTCTTATCGGCGCCGACGTGGAGCGTCACCCTTGCGCCGTGGAGCAACGGCATATTGCCCCTCACATGCCCTATCGGAGCATCAAACGCAACAGGTATACCGAGACTGCGCACTATCGGGGCTATCATGTCGTAGATGTCGCTGAAATTGCGGTCGGCGTCATATTCGGTAAACTGCCCTATTACCAGCCCTTTGATGCGGTCAAGCCGTCCCGAAAGTTTCAGCTGGTAAAGGATACGCTCTACCTTATATATCGGTTCGGCAATATCTTCGATGAAGAGTATGCCTTCGTCAAAGACATCGTAGGGCGTAGACATAAGCGCCTGCAACACAGCAAGATTACCACCACGCAACCTCCCGGTGGCCTCACCCGCGACATTGTACTTATGTCCGCCAAACGTCAGCGTGCCGCGTCGGCGGCCAAAGAGCATGTCGACCAGCATGGCATTATACGGCGCATCTATGGGGTCGATAGCGAGCGCCTTGGCCATCGACCCGTGTATGCTCACTATCCCTCGGCTCGACATCAGCGCATGCAACGCCGACACATCGCTGAACCCGATAAGCCACTTAGGATCAGCAGCAAGGTCAAGGCCCGAAAGCCGTTCAAGCAGATGCACGCAACCATAACCACCTCGGCTACACAATATTGCACGCACCTTCGGGTCAGTGAACGCCGCGACGATATCGTCAAGCCGCTCCTCTACGCTGCCTGAATACGTACCGCAACTGCCCAACGCATGGGGCATCACCTTCACATCACATCCCAGCCGCGACAACGCCTCCACTGCCCCTGCCACATACTGCGGCTTAATAATACTCGCCGGCGACACTATCGCAATCGTATCACCCTCCCTCACCGGCCTCGGATATATCTCCTTAACATCTGTATTAGTCAATTTTTCCATTATCCATTATCCATTATTCATTATTCATTACTACAATTGCCTCACCGCCACCAATCATGGCATTCATCAGTGACGCCGATTTACACCGACACCTCACCATTGCCTCTGTGCCACCAGCCGGGCGTCCCGTGGGACGCCGATTAGTAGTAGCCCCGTACGCCGAGGAAGCGTAGCGACCGAGGTGTGCGGGGTATACGTCCCGGCCATGCAATGGCGTCCGTAGTGACGCCGATTTACACCGCTACATCGCCTCATCATCGCCCAAGATAGGAGTATCAATAGCAAATCCTGCTTCGCTCAAAAATGCACGATACTCTTCAGCAAAACCAATCTGTTTATGATGATTTTTTTGATTCATAATATACCTCCTTCTGACATCACGAGAAGCTACATCAACAGAGAATGCGCCATATTTCGGTGACCATTTTTGCCAATTCGGGAAATGGGGATTTACTTTCAGAAATTTACTACTCTCACTTTTCACCAATTTAACAAAATCAGCAACGGAAATCGTTGCCGGAATATCGCATAAAATATGGACATGGTCGGGCATACCACCTATGCGACGCACAAACGCACCACGTTCACTTGCAAAATCATATATAAATTTATACAATTCTCTTTCATGGTTCTCTGAAATGACATATTGTCTTTGGTATGTACTAATCACTATGTGGTATGTCAGCGCAATATGACTCATAATCTAAAACAATTAATAATGATGTAAATCGGCGTCCTCCAGACGCCACCTTTTTCTGCCATCCCTACCCCGCACACCTCGGTCACTGCGTTCCCTCGGCGTACGGGGCTACTAATAATCGGCGTACTTTCGCACGCCCTTTTTCCTTTTGCTATTCACTACCGTCGCCGATTTACGCCCACCACCACGGCCTCCATTGCCTCACTGCATCCAGCGGGGGCGCACCATACGGCGCCGATTTACACTGGCAACGGTCGCCGTTGCAGCGGGAGCCGGGGGCGTCCGCCCAGGACGCCGATTATTAGTAGCCCCGTACGCCGAGGGAGCGCAGCGACCGAGGTGTGCGGGGTATCGTACCAGCCATGCAATGGCGTCCGTAGTGACGCCGATTTACACTGGCAACGGTCGCCGTTGCAGCGGGGGATGGGTGGTTCAACTTACCTGGACGGTGATGCCGGCGGAGCGGAAACGGTCGGCGATGCGTTCGAGTTCGTCGCGTTGCACCTTTACAAGGTTTTCGGCGGGCGTTTTGCGGTCGATGGAATAGAGCATCACCTCGCGCGGCGCAATTTCCTGATAGGCCTTTAGCAGGGCGTCGACCTCCTCGTCGGTAGTATTGTCAATCGACACTCCGTCGTACTCGCCACGTAGCATCATGGTCTGCACAATGCACTGTCCGTCAAACTGTTTCATCCCGTTCACCACATCGGCCACGCTATACCCCTTCGCTACCGGCCGGTCTATGACACGCACCGTGGCGTCAATCGCCGAGTCGAGTTTGAGGATATTGTTATCGACCTTGCGCAGCCCGTCAACCACCTGCGCCACATGCAATCGGGTGGCATTTGACAACACGCTCACCTTGGCTTGGGGATAATACTCATCGCGCAGACGGAGCACATCGTCCACCACGCCGTCGAAATCGGGGTGCAGCGTCGGTTCGCCATTGCCGGAAAAGGTGATGACATCGAGTTGCATGCCCTCTGATTGCATCGTCGCAAGCTTTTCTTCGAGGAGGCGTGCCACCTCGGCCCGCGGCGGCAGACCTTTAGTGCCATGTCCTTGCGCATTAAATCCCGCCTCGCAATAAAGGCAGTCGAAGGAGCACACCTTGCCATCGGCCGGCATCAGGTTGACGCCCAGCGAGGTCCCCAACCGACGGCTATGTATAGGGCCGAAAATCGTTGAAGTAAACAATACTGTCTGCATATTGCTATGATTGTTTATGCAGTAGGGACACGATACCATTGCTCCATCCGTGTGCCCTCATCGCCGGGTCGTGGCCTTCGGGCAATCGGCGTCGCAGTATCGCGCCCCTGCTACGTGTATATTATTTTACTTACACGGTAAGTATTTCTTTCTCTTTGGCGGCAAACAGCTCGTCAATCTTTTTGAGGTATTTGTCGTGGAGCTTCTGGGCCGATCCTTCAGCATCTTTCTCTACATCTTCGGGCATGCCCTGCTTGATAGCCTTCTTGAGCCCCTCGATAGCGTCGCGGCGAGCATTGCGCACCGACACTTTGGCTTGCTCAGCCTCGGCTTTCGACTGCTTCACCAATTGCTTACGGCGTTCCTCGGTCAACGGCGGTATTGACAGCCTTATCACTTCGCCATTGTTCTCCGGCGTAATGCCGAGCTCGGAGTTGATGATAGCCTTTTCTATCTCCTTGAACATCGATTTCTCCCACGGTGTGATTGTGATAGTGCGGGCATCGGGCACTGCAACATTGGCGACATTAGAAATGGGCGCCGCGCTACCGTAATAGTCTACGCGTATGCCATCGAGAATTTTCGGATTGGCTTTACCTGCACGGATATGGGCAAGCGACTCGTCTAAGTATTCTACCGCCATTTCCATTTTCTCTTCAGCCTTGTCAAGATATGTCTTGGGATCTGTCATAATATGGTTATATTCTGTATAAGTGAGTAATTATTTTATTTATCAGTAAACGAGAGTGCCGACCGGCTCACCGTCGAGCACTTTCTTGAGGTTGCCGGGGGTATCCATATCAAATACTATGATAGGCAGATGGTTCTCCTTGCACAATGCCGTGGCGGTCAAATCCATCACCTTAAGCCCGCGGGTGTACACCTCGTCGTAGGTGATTTCAGAGAAACGGGTCGCGGTGGGGTCCTTCTCGGGGTCGGCGGTATAGATGCCATCGACACGGGTGCCCTTGAGCATCACGTCGGCCTCCACCTCAATGCCGCGCAATGCCGAACCGGTATCGGTGGTAAAGAACGGGTTGCCGGTCCCGCCGGCTATTATTGCCACTGAGCCAGCATTCATGGCATCTATGGCGCGCCATTTGCTGTAATGCTCGCCGATGGGGAACATATTTATTGCCGTAAACACTTTCGCGGGCTGGCCTATAGCCTGGAGCGCCGACGACAACGCCAACGAGTTGATCACCGTGGCAAGCATGCCCATCTGGTCACCCTTGACGCGGTCAAAGCCTTTCGATGCACCCTGCAATCCGCGGAATATATTGCCGCCGCCTATCACTATGGCCACCTGCACTCCGCCCGACACCACGGCCGCTATCTGCGCCGCATATTGGTTTAGCCTGTTGGTGTCTATACCCGAACCGGTGCCTCCGGCAAGCGACTCGCCGCTCAGCTTGAGCAGTATCCTATTATATTTCTTCCTCATATTTATAATATTATGTTTTCTGATATCGACACTCGTGGCAATGGCTGCAATCGGCCGCGCTTCTTTGCCGCCTTTGCCATTGCGCATCAATTTTCGGTTACTTTTCACAAAAATAGACATTATTGCAATATCTTACAAATCTAATAGCCCATAAATTTTGTTTGACGTCGGCTTTTTATTTATCTTTGCTGTTATGAAGATAGGATACGAGGCCAAACGTGCCGTCTACATCATTTCCCCAAGGGCCTACGCGACAGCTATCGCAAAGCTATCGACTCAGCCCGCTCATAAACTTAAAATACCCTCATAATGAAAAAACTACTCATAATAGGTGCCGGAGGCTTCATCGGCGGTTTCATAGCCCGCCAAGGGCTCCAACGTGGCTACGACGTTACTGTCGCCGTGCGTGCCTCAACATCTCGCCGCTACCTCGACGACAGCCGTTTGCATTTCCTCATCCTCGACTACGGCGACCGCCAAGCTATCGCCGAAGCCATGCGCAACGCGCTCCCCGACGGCCAACGCTGGGACTACGTAATCCACAATCTCGGAGCCACCAAATGCGCCAACTTCCGCGATTTCGACACCATCAACTACCGCTACCTGGTCAACATCGTCGAAGCCCTTAAGGCTGTCGACAAGGTGCCCGACCGTTTTCTATTCATGAGCTCGCTCAGCGCCATGGGTCCGGTCGACGAAAAGTCATATCGACCCATCTCAAATGCCGACACCCCTCACCCCAACACCCGATACGGCCTGTCGAAAATGAAAGCCGAGGACTACCTCCGCTACCAAAGCGGCATCCACTACATCATATTCCGCGCCACCGGCGTCTACGGCCCGCGCGAAAAGGACTACCTGATGATGATTAAAAGCATCGACCGGCACATCGACGTGGGCATGGGCTACCGCAAACAGATGCTCACTTTCATCTACGTCGACGACTTGGTAGGGGCCATGTTCGACGCCCTCGCAGCCGGTGTAGCCGACAAAACATATATCATCTCCGAACCGCGAGCCTACACCCAGCGCGAATTTCGCTCCATGGTGGCCGAAGCTCTTGGCGGCCGGTGGGTCATACCACTCAAACTGCCCATGTGGGTGGTACTCGCCGTTTCTACCGTTGCCGAAAAACTTGCAGCATGGCGCGGCAAAGCCTCTACCCTCAACCGCGACAAATACAAAATCATGAAGCAACGCAACTGGAACTGCGACGTCAGCGAGGCACAATCCGACTTCGGCTTCCATGCCGACTTCCCTCTGCAACGCGGCATCAGAGCCACCGTCGACGCCTACCTCGCCGAAAAAGCAAATTCCAAAAAGAAATAACGCCCCGCCAAGTCCGACCCGGCTAAGCCCAATCCGATTCCGCACAGTCTGGCTCTGCTCAGTCCAATTCCGCTCAGCTCAGTCTGGCTCTGTTCAGCTCGGCTATCATCGTAATTATAAACATCACCCAGCTATGGAGAAACGTCAGAAAAGAGTGCCGGCGTGGATGCTGGCAATCATCATCATAGTCGCACTTCCCGTGCTCGCCTTCCCGGCGATGCTATCGCAAGCCACCGGCATCGAAGGTGGCACCAGGTATTTCTTGTGGCTCTACCCGGCCTACGTCGTCGCCGCATCCCTGCTGGCATGGCAATGCTACGGGCGCCGCTCCGAAATGTCGTGGATTATCATCGTCCTCATCATCCTCACCCACATAGCTATGTGGCTCCTCGTCGGCGGCGACTTTGAGTCCGTGCCTTTTCTTTAGAGCCTTTGGCATCTTGACATTTATTAACATCATTTTTGGCAATTATACCCATTTTTTCGGAACATTTTGGCTGATATGTGAAAAATAAATTATACTTTTGCCAAAAATAGAGGCTACGCATATTGTCTCCCGATTTTACGATTTTTTTCAGCGATGTCTCATGATGAGCATCAATGATATTTGTTATAAAAGGCCTATGAAATCTGTTGATATCATGTAGGCCTTATTTTTGAATTATACTGCATGAAAGGGCATTAGCTTTTCAGCATATAATAAGCGTAGCTACAACGCAAAAGAGCCGAAAGCGGCAATGGGATAATAAATGGGTTGTCTCATACATTTTGAAGTAAGAAAGAAAGTAAGTGGTTGATTATTCAATCTGTCAACACTGATAATGGTATTTTGGCAGGTCGATAATGTGGGGCGGTAACCGCAATTCGACCGTAAGCCTGGCAGACAATAGTTGACCAATAGATAGGGTAATAAAGTGTGATAGGCGGCACGGTGGCCGCTGTTGACAGTACCCACCGTGTCAATCGTGCGAAGGCAACCACCATTGTGATTGCCTTCGCCTTATTTTCCTCCAAAATGCTTTCGCCCGATTTCGGGTCAGCTGCCTTAGCCCGAGTCTGCTATTCTAAGTAGCCGTCGTAGATGTCGGGGGTAGTGATGATTTCCAAAGCAGCCTGATAAACCGTGCTGACGATGGGATTGACGATGCGGAAATAGGTCGACGTGTCATACAAATCCCTACCTATTATTCCCTTGATAATCGCCACAATCAGGTCGCGGCTACGCTTGAAGCCCTCGTCGTCAGCGGGCACTCCATCCTTCTCACCGCGCGCCACAAACGCATCAATCAGCTCGGCGCCGACGTCAAATTTCTTAATGAAATTCTCCTCGCTGCCATACTTTTTGAGCAGCTCCTTACGGTGGTCGGTGGTGTACTCGAGGCAGAAGCTGTTGAACACCCCTTTGGCCATCAAATCGCGGTAGTAATCGGAATAGAGCGTCGTGTCGAGCGCCACAAACTTGTCGGGCATGATGCCACCACCGCCATAGACGGTGCGCTGCCGTTTGAGCGTGGTGTATTTCAACGAGTCGGGGAATGAGATGCTATCGGCACTGTAAAATTCGCCATGGTCGTAGCGTGTCTTGATGTCGGCGGCATAGTCTTCGGCCTTGCCGAGCTCGTAGGGCTTCTGGATGACGCGCCCCGAGGGGGTATGGTAGCGCGATATGGTCAGCCTTATCATCGACCCGTCGGGGAATGGGAACGGGCGTTGCACAAGACCTTTCCCGAAGGTGCGCCGGCCCACTATTACAGCGCGGTCATGGTCCTGCAGGGCGCCCGACAATATCTCCGACGCCGATGCGCTGTACTGGTTGACCATCACCACTACGGGCAGGTCGACATAGCGTCCTTTCCCCCGCGACACATAGGGAATCGTGCCCAGTTTGGGCGACTCGGTATAGGTGATAAGCTCATTCTTGTCAAGAAACATCTCTGCTATTTCGACAGCGGCGCCCAATAAGCCACCGCCATTATCCTCAAGGTCGAAAAGGAGACGTTTCATGCCCTGCTTTTCGAGCTTTTTAAGGGCGTCACCCACCTCCTCTACTGAAGTTTCGGAGAAACGCGACAACCGCAGGTAGCCCACTCCCGGAGCTGCCATAAATGCGGCATCGACCGAATTGACGGGGATGTCGTCGCGCGTTATCCTAAACACAATCGGCTCCTTGACATTCCTACGCTCCACTGTTATATCCACGCGGGTGCCTTTCGGGCCACGGAGCGTCTTAATTATCTCGCTGCGCTGACGTTTCACTCCCGATATGGCAGTGGTGTCGGCCCGGAGTATCCTGTCGCCGGGCAGAATGCCCACCTTCTCCGACGGCCCGCCCGACGTGGTCTGTATCACCACCAACGTGTCGTTGAGCATATTGAACTGTATGCCTATCCCGGAGAAGTTGCCCTCAAGCGGGGTAAGCAACTCCTTGGTTTCCTCGGGGTTGGAGTAAGCCGAATGGGGGTCGAGCGTCTTTAGCATTGCTATGATAGCTTCCTCGGCGAGCTTGTCGCCGTCTACGCTGTCTAAATAGTACGACTCAATAATGCGTTTGGCAAAAGTCAATTTGTCAAAGTCGTGCACAGTGGCTGGTTTTGCCAATCCGATGCCCGAAATCGCCACCACGGCAACAACCAGCAACAGTAGCCTTATATATCTCATGTTCAACCCTTTACTAATAATTTAAAACTACGGATTAATTAAAAACCACGGTCTTGTTGCCGTAGGGCAGTATCTTGTGCTGCAGATGCTTCTCCACAGCGCGAGCGAGCACTATTTTTTCCAAATCGCGTCCTTTCTTCACCAAGTCGTCGACGGTGTCCTTGTGGGTGATGCGCACTATGTCCTGCTCTATGATGGGACCGGCATCCAGGTCGGCGGTGACGTAATGGCTCGTGGCACCAATCAGCTTTACACCGCGCTGGTGGGCGGCATGGTAGGGCTTCGACCCGATGAATGCCGGCAGGAACGAGTGATGGATGTTGATGACGCGGTTGGGGTAACGACGGGTGAACTCGTCGGACAGCACTTGCATGTAGCGCGCAAGCACTATGAAGTCTATACCGTAGCGCTCGAGGACGGCAAATTGCTGCGCCTCGGCTTCGGGCTTGTTCTCGCGTGTGACGGGAATATGCTCAAACGGGATGCCAAACTGGTCGGCAATATATTTCAAGTCGGGGTGGTTGCTGACAATGACGGGTATTTCGACGTTCCAACCCGCCCATTCGCCAGCTCTGTAGCGCGCCAATAGGTCGTAGATGCAATGCGACATCTTTGACACGAAGATGGCCATGCGCTGGGGAGTGCCGGTGAAATAGAGATTGTAGCTCACCTCAAATCGCTGGGCATACAGGGTGTCGAAATATTCGCGTATCTTGTCGGCAGGTATGGCAAACCCCTCGAGGTCCCACTGCACACGCATATAAAAAATAGAGTTGACTCGGTCGACATACTGGTCTAAGTAAAGTATATTACCACCGTTGGCGTTGATAAACTCGGTGAGAATGGCAATGATGCCGGGGCGGTCGGGGCAGTGCATCAACAGCACTGCCGTCTTTTCGCCAGCTTGAGCCGGCTTGTCGGATGTGTTGGGTGTATCCATTTTTATCTTTTTCGTACCTTTGGATTTATTATATTCGTTTCTATTAGATAATTGTCACATTTTGCTTTTGGGCAGGAACTCGTCAACGTCGCGCCCGTAGCGTTGCAGCTCGCGCACGGTCGACGACGATACTGCCGAGAGCTCGGGCAACGTCAACAACATCACGGTCTCCAAACCGCTTATCCTACGGTTGATATCGGCAAGCTGCCGCTCATACTCCAAGTCGATGGCATTTCTGATGCCGCGCAATAGGAATTGGCAACCGTGGCTTTGGGCGGCGTCGACAGTGAGCCCGGCATATGAAACTACCTCTACCCTATCGTCGCCGGCATATAGCTGCCGTATCGGTTCCAATCTTTCGGCTATCTCGGCTTGCGTTACCGGCTTGGTGGCACTGATGCCTACTGCTACCACTATCTTGTCAAAGAGCTCCAGGCCGCGGTCGACAAGCGACTGATGCCCAATGGTAAAGGGATTGAACGACCCGGCAAAAAGTGCTTTGCGCTCTCGCTGCGTCGTCGTTGTGGCTATGTCGGTGTGCTCGTTGTGCATCTTACTTATTTCGTTGGCTAATAGCTCTTTATATCATTCATCCTCTCATCCTCCCATCCTCCCATCAACTCTTCAACCCATCAACCCATCCTCTCGTCAACTCTTACATTATATCCTCGTCGTCCTCTATCACAAGGTTGTCGATGATAAATGTCTGGCGCTCCGAGGTGTTCTTACCCATATAGAATTCCAGCAGCTCGGCCACACCGTCTTCCTTGCGCAATGCCACTCGGTCCAAACGCATATCAGGGCCTATGAAGTCGCGGAATTCTTCCGGTGAAATCTCGCCGAGTCCTTTGAATCGTGTTATCTCCGCCTTGTTGCCAAGTTTCTCTATTGCCGCCACTCGCTCTTCGTCGGTGTAGCAATAATAAGTTTCGTCTTTGGCTTTGTCGCCTTTGCCTTTCGCTTTGGCACGACGTGTGGTCTCACGGTTGCGCACGCGGAACAAGGGCGTCTGCAACACATATACATGCCCTTTCTTCACCAAGTCGGGGAAGAATTGCAAGAAGAATGTGAGCATGAGCAAGCGTATGTGCATTCCGTCGACATCGGCATCGGTAGCTATGATGACCTTGTTGTAGCGCAGTCCGTCGATTCCTTCTTCGATGTTGAGTGCTGCCTGGAGCAGATTGAATTCTTCATTCTCATATACGACCTTTTGCGTCAACCCGTAGGAGTTGAGGGGCTTACCGCGTAACGAGAACACGGCTTGCGTCTCCACATTGCGTATCTTGGTAATCGACCCGGCTGCGGAGTCGCCCTCTGTGATGAATATCGACGATGCCGCTTTCTTCTCCTCGTCGCCTTTCACATCGTTGAGGTGCACGCGGCAGTCAAGCAGCTTGCGGTTGTGCAGGTTAACTTTCTTGGCTCGCTCACGCGCCAGCTTCGTCACTCCGGCCATCGCTTTACGTTCGCGCTCGCTCTCCTGTACCTTCTTGAGTATTATCTCGGCGGTGTCAAGGTCTTTATGCAAGTAGTTGTCGAGCTCTTTTTTCACAAAGTCGCCCACGAATTTTGCCACCGTGGGGCCTTCGGGGCCCATGTCGCGCGAGCCCAATTTGGTCTTGGTCTGCGACTCAAAAACCGGCTCCTCCACCTTTATGGCTATGGCGGCTATCATGCCGTTGCGTATGTCGGAATACTCGAAATTGCGCCCAAAATAATCCTTCAGGGTGCGCGATACCGACTCTTTAAACGCCGCTAAGTGGGTGCCGCCCTGGGTTGTATGCTGGCCGTTGACAAAGGAATAATACTCTTCGCCATACTGATTGGCATGCGTTATCGTGACCTCTATATCGTCGCCCTTGAGGTGGATAATGGGATACAACGGCTCCTTGGTCATGTTCTCCCGCAACAGGTCTAAAAGCCCGTTGCGCGAATGATATCGCTTGCCGTTGTAGATGATATTAAGCCCGGTGTTCAGGAAGGTGTAATTCTTAAGCAACGGCACTATAAACTCTTCGCGGAAAGTGTAATCCTTGAATATCGAACCGTCGGGAATAAATGTCACCATGGTGCCGTTAGGCTCGTCGGTCGACGAGATTTCCTCATCGACATCAAGATTGCCCTCGTGGAAAACGGCCTTTCGCGCCTGGCCGTCGCGCACGCTCATAATCTCAAAGGTCGACGACAGGGCGTTCACAGCCTTCAACCCTACGCCATTCAGTCCCACCGACTTCTTGAACGCCTTAGAGTCGTACTTGCCACCGGTGTTCATCTTCGAGACCACATCGGTGAGCTTTCCCAACGGGATACCGCGGCCATAATCGCGCACCGTCACCGATGCGTCTTTGACATCTACGGTAATCTGCTTGCCATAACCCATCATGTACTCATCAATAGAGTTGTCGAGCACCTCCTTCAGCAACACGTAGATACCATCGTCGAAATTTGAACCATCGCCAAGCTTACCGATATACATGCCGGGACGGCGTCGCAAATGCTCCTTCCAATCAAGCGTTACGATATTATCCTCGGTGTAGGTCACATCCTCACCAGCAAGGTTGGGATTTGTCATCTCGGTATCTTCCGGCAATGTGCTGAATATGTCGTCCTGGCTCATTTATAATAACAACTTTATCTTATACTAAAAGTCCTTCGATGGTATAACAACAGTCCATCCGCTAAGGGACTAACTGCAAATTTACAAAAAATTTCTTTAATTAACCCACCCAAAGCCAAAAAACCTCGCACCTGCCCCCACGGCTCATTCATTTTAAGATTGCGTTACAATCTCAATGATAGAGCCATGATCCACATGAACAAACGGCATTGGATTTCTATAGACTTCAACAGTAATATTCCAATTGCTATAGAGAAAAATATAATTCACCACGCATATAATCAGACAGCAAAGGGTCTGACCAAGAAAATGCGTAGTGAATTAGGCTTTGATT